>CALEEU010000357.1 GCA_937875975.1 uncultured Opitutia bacterium
GTCGCTGGGCTGTTCGGCCTTCTTCGGCGGCATCTCGCGCAAAGTCAGCTGGTCGATGATGTCGCGCGCCTCGATTACTGCGGGCAGAGACTTGAGCGGTAGCTTGAACTGGTCGAAAGAACGGTCGCCCTTGTGGACATCGGCGTCGTGGCATTCCAGGCAGTAGCGGCTCAGGAACTTGTCGACGGCCTTCGACGGTTCCTCGGCGGCGCGCAGGGACCCGGCCGCCAAGAGCGCGGATACGACCAGCAGGGTTCGGAATGCCGGCAGCGACGTCACGATAGCGGAGCGTTACCGAGGCTCAGGCGAACCGCCCCGTGCTGCTGCCGAAGGCATGCGTTTCGACGCCCATCTTCTGGGCGATGTCGACGAAGAGGTTGCAGAGCGGCACCTTGTGCTTCACCTCGCGCGCGACTTCGCGGAATTGGCCGTGCTTGTAGCCGCCGCCCGCGAGGAAGATCGGCAAGTCGGTGTTGCGGTGCGAATTGGCGTCGCCCATGCCGCTGCCGAAGAGCACCGTCGTGGAGTCGAGCAGGGTGCCGTCGCCGTCGTTCATCTGCGCGAGGCGGCCGACGAACTTGCCATACTGCGCGATCTGGTAGCGCTCGAGGCTGATCAGATGGGCGATGGACTCGGGGTCGTTGCCGTGGTGGGAAAGGCCGTGGTAGTCTTTCTTGATGCCGAGATGCTGCGGCATGAAGTCGCCGCCGATCTCCAGCGTGGCGATACGGGTGCTGTCGGTCTGCAGGGCGAGCGCGATCAGCTCATACATCAGCGGCAGGTCGTCGACCGGGTTGCGATTGGCCGGCTTGCCGAAGGGCGCCGTCGGCTTGGGGAGATGGGTCCAGCGCTGGCGCAGCGCGAGGCGCTTCTCGACGTCGCGCACCGACGTGAAATACTCTTCGAGCTTGGCCTTATCCTCCTGGTTGACTTGGCCGGAGAGGCGCTTCGCCTCCTCGCGCACGGAATCAAGGATCGAGGCCTGCACGTGGTTTTCCTGTTCACGGCGGACGCGCCGCTCGGCGGAGTCGCTGACGAAAAGCTTGTCGAACAATTCGGCCGGGTTGGTGATCGGCGGCACGCGCACGCCCGACTTTGTCCAAGCGAGCTGGCAGCCGCCGTGGATGCCGCCTTCGGAGCCGACGGTGAGGGAGGGGAAGCGGGTCTGGTGGCCGATCTCTTCGGCGAGGAACTGGTCGAGCGAGACGTTGCCGTCGGCGCGGTTCTGCGCTTCGGAATTCAGCACGCCGGAAAGGAAGGAATGCACCGCGAAGTGGCCGCCCTTGACGCCGTGGTCGAGGCCGCGGAAAACGGTCATCAACTCGCGGTGTTCCCAGATCGGCTCCAGCAAGGTCGTCTTTTCGAAATCACGCCCGGCGGTCTTCGGGAAGAGCTGCTTGGTCTGGTAGCCGAGCAGGTTACCGATCGCCACGAAGCGTCGGGCGCCGATGCCGGCTCCCTTGGACGTCTGGACGGTGGGGTTGCCACTGAGGGCCTTCGCGCTCAGCGAGCACAGTCCCGGCAGGGCCAAGGTGGCGCCGAGTGAGCGGAGGATGAAGCGGCGGCGATTCATGTCAGGGGCGGGCAATGCTGGGGGTGACGCAATCTTGCCTCATTCGGACTTCCTGATGCGAGCCTTTCCTTGGCTGGCAGGGGTCGCTTGGGAGGGTTCAGGCATGGGTTCTGACCTATTCTGACAGACCGCTATGCTCTAAGTTCCACTTTTTGGTGCTGACGTGTCACTTACGACAGGAGTTCGCGGACGACGCGGGCGGGCTGGTTGTTGGTCAGGGCCAGCGCAGCGCCGTTGCGTTTGTAGACGAGTTTATCGTGCTCGAAGCCGAAGCAGTCGAGCATGGTGGCGTGCCAGTCGTAATGATTCACGACGTCCTTCACCGCGTGGTGGCCCCATTCGTCGGTCTCGCCGTAGGTGAGCCCGCCCTTGAAGCCACCGCCGGCGACCCACTGGCTGAAGCCATAGGTGTTATGGTCGCGGCCCCACTTGGCTTCTCCAGCGTCGTTCTGCAGGACCGGCATGCGGCCCATCTCTCCGCCCCAGTGCACGATGGTGCTGTCGAGGAGTCCGCGTTGTTTAAGGTCGGCGACGAGCGCGGCGCTGGGACGGTCGGTCGCGGCGCAAAGGGTGGGCAGGGCGGACTTGATGGAGCCGTGGCTATCCCAGCTCTGGCCTTGGTTGAGGACCTGTACGTAGCGCACGCCACGCTCGACGAGTCGGCGGGCGATCAGGCAGCGGCGGGCATAGTCGTCGCACTCCTTGCGGCCGATGCCGTAGAGTTCGAGTACGTGCTTCGGTTCGGAGGAGATGTCAAAGGCTTCCTTGGCCGCGAGCTGCATGCGTCCGGCGAGCTCGTAGCTTTGGATGCGAGCCTGGAGGTCGGTCTCGCCCGGATGGTTCGCCGCATGTTCGGCGTTCATCGCGCGGAGAAGCTCCATCTGGCGCTCCTGCGGCTTGCCTTGGAGGGAGGCGGGTGGGTCGAGATTGAGGATGTGCGGGGCGGTTGCGCGGACAAACGTGCCTTGGTAGATCGAAGGCAGCCAGCCGTTAGCCCAATGCTGGTTGGCGAAGGTCGGCAGGCCGTTCGGATGGCCCATCACGACGTAGGCCGGCAGGTCCTTGGTCTCGCTGCCGAGGGCGTAGGTCGCCCAGGCGCCCATGGTCGGGTTACCGGACGTGATGCGTCCGGTCTGCATGGCTAGCATGGCCTGCAGGTGGTTGTTCACGCCCGACTTCATCGAGCGAATCAGGCAGATGTCGTCGGCGACCGTGCCGAGCTGTGGGAGGAGTTCGCTGAGTTCGAGGCCGCACTTGCCGTGGCGCGAGAACTTCCAGAACGAACCGAGCACCTTGGCCGAAGCCTGCGCGACGTTGTCGTATTTGAGATTATCTCCGGGGAATTTCTGGCCATGCCACTTGGTGAGCATTGGCTTGTGGTCGAAGAGATCCATCTGCGACGGGCCGCCCATCATGAAGAGGGAGATCATCGCCTTGGCCTTGGCCGGGCGGGGCGGCTGCTTGGGGAGGAGGTCGAACGTTTCGTT
>CALEEU010000358.1 GCA_937875975.1 uncultured Opitutia bacterium
TCCCTCGGCGAGAAGTGGGAGGCCATGACGATCGTCCCCGTGCTCGACGCCGCCGCCCCGAACGATTATTTCCTCATGGTCGGCAACGACAACGACTTCCTGGGAACGAGCGTGACGATGTTGGGCAGCGCTCCCTCCGACGCCACCGCCGGCGTGGAAGTCGCCGATAATCCGAACCGCGTCCTGGTCTACCGCGTGACCCTCCCGGGCTATGTCGACCCAGGTCTCATCATCTCCGCCACCAACCGTTCTCCGGTGATGGCCTCCAAGTCCCTCCAATCCACCCAGATCATGGGCTCGAGCTTCAGCTCCATCCTGAAGGGTCGCCTCACGGGCAGCATGCGCCTCGCCGCCCCGAAGATCGCCTCTGACTTCGACTGGCAGATGGCCGAACAGACTTCCGAGCTCTGCGCCAGCGGTCTCCCTCAGACCCACGGCGCCAAGGGCGGCCTCCGCTGGTGGTTCGACGGCAGCATCCGGAACATCTCCGAAGACGCCGGCGTCCTCACCCCGGCCCTCGACTCCCGCTCCAGCGCAGGTGCGGTCGGCCTGGAGTGGGAAGTGGGCTCGGGCTTCGTCTTCGGCCTCGGCATCGGCATGCAGGACGGCAAATCCGATGGTTCCGATGGTTCGAACATCGGTTACACGGGCAAGAGCGTGACGTCTTACCTCATGGGCCGCGGCGAGGTCTTCTTCGGCAGCTTCACGGTCACCGCCGGCAGGCAGGACTTCGACACGATCCAGTCTGCGGGCGCTTACGGCTCCACCCCGAGCGGAACGACCGAAGGCCAGAGCCTGTCGGCTGAATTCGTCCTGGGCGCCACGGTTGCCGAAGTCGGCGGCTGGGCGGTCATCCCCATGGTCGGTCTCTCCCGTACCTCGGCTCGCGTCGATGGCTACGCCGAAGCCGGCATCGGTGGCGTGACCTACCCGACCCAGCGTCTCTCGACCAACACGGCCTCGGCTTCGGTCGAGCTCGCTAAGGCCTTCGAGATCACGAACGGCAGCTACACGCCCTTCGCCCGCGTCGGCTTCGACCATGACTTCGGCGGCAAGGACCAGACCTCCAATGTCTCGGTGTCCACCAACGGTGGCACGGTCGGCGTCGCAATGACCCTCCCGAACGCGGATCGCGACTACGCGGTCGGCACCCTCGGTATGCGCTGGAAGCTCGGTGAAATGAACGCCGAAGCTTCTTACGAATACCGCTCCGGCGACAACGGCTACTCCGAAAACCGCTTCAACCTCAGCCTCTCGTCCTCGTTCTAATTTGGTGTCGGTCTTCATAGCATAGGTGGCTGTCCGCAGCCAGAGGGTCGCCAGGGGTGGCGACCCTTTTTATTGCCCGCTTTCTCGCGTGGGGGAACTGCTGGCATGGTGAACTGCTGCGAAGCCGCGGCCGCCGGATGGTGGCCGTAGGGTAGGGGCAGGACTACGTCATGCCCTTCCGCTGCCTCTTTGTGTTCCCAACCGCCAACCGCCAACCGCTAACCGCTTCCCCCTCGCGGCTCCGCCGCGCTGGGTAGGGCGGCGATTGCCATCGCCGCCGTTCGAGGCCGCATGTGGGAAGTCGCCGGCGCTTAGCTAGTCCACGATCTCCAACATCTGTCCGCGAACGGACGTGATGGCAATCACGTCCCTACCTCATCCCTCCACCCGTATCGATTTACTAGTATGCCTCTGCTTCGCAGCAGTTCACCATGCCAGCAGTTCCCCTCCGTCGCCTATTTTTTAGGCGACGGAAACATCCCACCCCTCGGCAACGTCACCATCTTATACTCTCCTCCCGACGCCGCGACGCACCGCCGGTAAAGCTCCTGGGGCTCTTTAGAAGTGGAATAGAGATACAGCCGCGGGGCCTTGCGCTCCGTCGCGAGACCAAAAGCCTTCACCCAGCGCTCTTCCCAGGCTTTCTCCTCTTCGGTGCGATCGTCCGAGCGCGGAATGAGGTCGGCATCGAACACGAGCCGCGGGATGGTCTCTCCCTTGGACCGGTATTGCATGATGCCGTCCTCGAAGTCCGAGAAGATGACGATGGCGTCATACTGCTTTTGCTGGAGCATGACATCAATCCACGCGCCGACGCCGCCCACGCGGAATTGGGCATCCTTGTTCCCCAGCATATACCGTCCCGCCGCGCTGAGCTTGCCGGGGTCGTTGGCCGCACCCTTGCGGCCGCCATTACGGTTGGCGACGATCTGCTCGACGGTTTCGACGAGGTATTTTTGATTCGGCTTACCGCCCACGACCTCGCCATCCTGGTTCAGGTTGAAGATACCAAAATAGCGAAACACGTCCGCGCTGGGGAACTGCTCTTTGATCTGCTTCTCGACCCCCGCGAGGTAGGGTTCCATCGAGGGCGAGTTGTCGAAATAAACGGCGATATGCGCACCGCTGATCTTCATGCCCATGACGGAACGACCCGTGAAATTCTTCCCGCCCTTACCGATACCGACCGCGCCACCGATGCCACCGCCGGCCCCGCCCCCGAAACCCTTGGACGAGGTAGCCATGGCTCCGAGGGCGACCCGGCTCAGGTCGGGCATGTCGGGGAGCGCGATCTGGGCGCTGGCGCTCTTGGAGGTAATGCGAGTGGCGCTCTTGGTCACGCTCTTGGGCGCATTGGGCTTCGCCTTGGTCTTCTGTGCAATCGCCCGCTCGCCGCTATTTCCGCCTCCCGCTCCCGTGGCGAAGGTATTGGGTTCTTTCTTCTGAATCACCGCGACGGACACCACCCAGACGGTGGCCACAAATAACAGGAGGCCATGAACCATCAGCGAGGCGGCCAAGCCTTCGCCGCCAAAGCGGAAGAACCGGTGGCTGAAGATCGACTTCTTGGGCTGGCCCGCAGGCTTCGGTTCCGGCGCCGGCTCTGGCGCAGCTGCGGCCAAGGTCTCCGCCGGCGGGGGCGGAGGCGGCGGGGTCGTCGGCGCACGGGGGCGCAGACGGGGCGGCTTGGGCGGGGTAGAATCCACGGGGGAAGGGCAATGAGTATATCATCTCACCTGTTAAGGAAAGGTTAAGTCATGCGGCCGAGCCGCATGGGGGAACTGCTGGCATGGTGAACGGCTGCGAAGCAGAGGCCGCCGTATGGTGGCCGCAGGGTAGGGGCAGGACTACGTCATGCCCTTACCTCTGTCTCTCGGTGTTCCCAACCGCCACCCGCTAACCGCTATCACCTCGCGGCTCCGCCGCGCTGGGTAGGGTCGAGTATCCTTGCTAGACCGCGGCCGGCCAAGGATGGCCAGCCTACCTATGTCCCGAAATCTTCCCGCCACCCGCCACCTGCGGCCGCCACCTGCCACCCGAAGTGATGGCATTCACCTTTGCACTTTTGCACGCGGCTTCGCCGCATTTGCACCTTTGCACTGCATCTGGCGCCCCTCCGCAATTTTCA
>CALEEU010000359.1 GCA_937875975.1 uncultured Opitutia bacterium
CCGAGGGCTATGCGGCCTACGCGGCCCGCCTGAAGCCCCTGCTGGAAGCTACGTCCAAGCGCTGAGATGCCCATCGTCCGCCTCGCTGCCCTGCTGATGCTCTCCGTCGCAACGACGGCGGAGGAGCCACGGGCGTTCCTGGAGAAGCATTGCTTCGAATGCCACGACCAGGAGACGAAGAAAGGCGGACTGGACCTGACCACGCTGGGTGCAGAGAAGTCGAACCCGGCGAAGTGGACGCAGCTCCATGACGCGGTGGCCGCCGGCGAGATGCCGCCTGCCAAACGCAAGGAGCGGCCCACGGCCGACGAGGCCTCTATCTTCCTGAAGGAACTCGACGCCACGCTGACGAAGCTCTCCACCGAAGCCCGCCCGACCCGCATCCAGCTCCGCCGGCTGACCCGGGTGGAATTCGAGAACACCCTGCAAGACCTCCTCGCCCTGCCTCGCCTCGATATCCAAGGACTGCTACCCTCCGACGGACGGGTGGCCGGCTACGACAAGATCGCCGGCGGACTCGACCTCTCCCCCGGACATCTCGCCGCCTACGCCGAAGCGGTCGAGAAGGCGCTCGATCTCGCCATCGCCACCCAAAGCACCGCACCGCGGATCTATCAGAAGCGCGTCTACCCGGCCGGTCTGTTCAAGTTCGGCGGCAATCTCGCCCACGGTCAATTCGTCCTGCTGAAAGACAAACAACCTGACCCTGCCCTGCCCGTCCGCGGCGGCTATGAGGACAAACAAGGCCATGTCGGCTTCGAAGGCCCCGACCTCAAAGAGCGCGGAGCCTTGGTGAAGAGCCCCGCCGTGGCCAAGAGCCAGAGCGCGGTCGGCCTGCTCAACCCGAACCTCGCGGGCTATGAGGCGGCGATGAACGTCGCCCCGATCTACGCCGGCATGTATCGCCTACGACTTTCCGCCTGGGGCTTCCACTGGGCCAACGGCCGGCCGAATCCCTGCGACGCCCCGCAGGCCGCGGTACTCCGCGCCCACGAGGAGGGAAAGCAGCAGGAAGGCGGTCGCCTGCTCGCCGCCTTTACCGCGCCGTCGATGGAGTCCAAGGTCGGCGAGATCACGGCCTGGCTGGATGCGCACGACTCCATCGTCTTCGACCCGGTGTCGGTGCCTTGGAACGGACTGCGCATCGGCCAG
>CALEEU010000360.1 GCA_937875975.1 uncultured Opitutia bacterium
CCAAGTGGGATATCCCGCAGACCGAGATGTATGGCGAACCCTTCCACATCCCCGCGCCTGACGAAGTCATCTTCGAAGAACGCTGGGACAAAGGAGAATATTTCCGCAGCGGCCTCACCTGGCAGGTCGGTCAGGGCAAAGTCTTCTACTACCGCCCCGGCCACGAAACTTACCCCATCTTTAAACAGACGGAAAATATCAAGGTCGTGGAGAATGCGGTGCGTTGGGCGGCGGGGAGGTAAGGCTGACCACCCTTGGTCAGCCGTAAGCAGCACGCGTCCCTGCGACACAGCTTCGGTCTAGGAGGTTTTTCGGTTTGCTTTCCAATCACTCCGTATGAACATCATGTCAGGTGTGTAGGCTGACTCGTTCAGCTGAGATATCTCCATCAGGAGGGCGCGAAAGCGCCCTCTTTTCGTTTACGATTCTCCTGCCGACCGGAACAACCGCTCGCATCGCTCCAAGAGGCGGATTTCTACGCCGGTGACGAACAAGCCTGATGGCGCTACGGTCTGCTTTGAAAGATAGGCTAATAGGTCGGCCATTTGCAGCATGTGACTATCCTGCGAGGCTAGCCCGAACGGCAGATCGACCAGCAAGTCGTCAAGCCGGGATAATGGGTCGACGAGCCGCATCATCTTAGGGCGAGGCGCCGTTCGATGGTCGTCACAGACGATGACCAGACCGGGAGACGAACAATGGCCATGCCGGAATAATCCTACTTCGGCGGTAACCTCTGAAAGCAGGCCCATCCATGCCTTCAAGTAGCAGTCTTCGCCTGTCTTATCCTTGTCGATGACCGTGCGAAATCGCCGAATGGCAGGTCTTGCCTCGATGAAGCCGAGAACATGGGCGGCACACCGGAGCCGCATGCGTCTGCTGAGGTTGAAATGCCTGTCCGTCCGGCTCAACAGTTCCGATGCATGCAGTTCGGCGGCTTCAGGGAAGCCAAAGTTAGCGCACAAGCGGGAACGCATATGCCTGGTTTCCTTTCGTACCCGATGCCAATCCGCATGATGCACCAATATGCCACAAAGAATAAAGTGGCTGCTAGACCCATGCTTAGACCCCACATCCCCACTCTCATCGACGTATAGGAAATGCATGCTCAAATTGCAGAGGTGCGCGCGGAGGGTTCAAGTCTACCGACCTGAGGACCTAGCCTCAGCGACATCCCCCCAGGGTGTACAGATTGGGCCGATCAAACCTACCCTCCGTATCAAGGTAGGGGCAGCACCGCGTGCTGCCCTAACGCGTTCGCCGCACGGTGAACGCCAGGTAGGGCGAGCCTACGCGGCGCCCGGTCACGACGTAGTCGTGACCCTACCTAAGGCCACCATCCGGCGGCCATTGAACCCTATGTCGTGACGCGGTCCCGACCCTACCCTCATCTTTCCTCTTTCATCCCCGAAGCCATCCTCCATCTTTTCCCTACCCCCACCCCTGCCCCTACCCCTATCATCCCATGCGCTCCCTCCTCCTGACCGCCGCCTTGTTCTCCGCCTCGTTCGCTTCCGCCGCCGAGGTCTTCACCGAAGGTCCCGCCCAGAAAGTCGGCGAGGGCTACAAGTTCACCGAAGGCCCAGCCTGGCACCCGCAGGAGAAGGCGTTCTATTTCTCGGATATCCCCAGCAACAACATGCAGCGCTGGACCGCCGAAGGCGGCAGCAAGCTCTTCCTCGACCGCAAGTCGCGCTCCAACGGTATCGTCGTCGACCCGCAGGGCCGCCTGATCTTCTGCGAGATCGACAAGCGCGCCATCGTGCGCCGCGACAAGGACGGTACCGAGACCATCCTCGCCGACAGCTGCGACGGCCAGAAACTGACCGCACCGAACGACCTGTGGCTCGCCCCCAATGGCGAC
>CALEEU010000361.1 GCA_937875975.1 uncultured Opitutia bacterium
CGCCTCGAATACCTCGCTCCGCACGCCTGGCTTATTCTCGGAGGCATGAAAGTATTCGATATCCCAGCCGCGACGTAGCATGTCCTTGCGTAGGCCATGAAGGCGAAGGAGCCCCGAAGCACGCAGCTCACCCGTCAGGCATATGAATATAAAGAGTTTAGACCCAGATGGGCTGAAGTCCAAATTACCAGCCTCGTCGATGAAGAGATACCTCGTCGTCATGAATCTAACTTGGCCCTGCCATGGGTTGGCTCAACGCAGGCAAAGTATCAGGAGGAGAGCGGATTATTCCTTAGGGTAGGGCCGACCATCCTTGGTCGGCCGCGGTCATGAGGGTGGGACGCGATGACATCGCGTCCGCCCTGGCCGCCGAACGGTGGCCGAGGGTAGGGGCACGACGTAGTCGTGCCCTCCTCGCATACAAGGGCGCGGCGTAGCCACGCCCCTACCTTGCGTTCACCATTCGGCGAACGCGGCTGATCGAGGGCGCTCAACCCTACCTCGAGATAGCTATGTCGTGACGCGGTCCCGACCCTACCCATTTTAGGTATTAGCGGTTAGCGGTTGGCGGTTGGGAATACATCAAGGCAGCTATGTCGTGACGCGGTCCCGACCCTACCCGTGATAGGTGGAAGCGGTTAGCGGTAAGCGGTTGGGAGCACATCAAGGCAGCTAGGGCAGTACGCGGTCCCGACCCCACCCATTGCCTCCCTTGCCAACTGGCCCACTGGTCAACGGGTCAACTCACGTTGCCTCTTTCTGTTCAACCGAGCCTCTGGGCCTCCGGGCCTCTAGTTAGTCATGTCCCCTTGCCCCCCAGCCCCCTTGCCCCCTAGTTTCACCCCATGCCCCGTCCCCTGGCGCTCATCTGCTTCCTCCTCCTCTCCGTCATCGCGCGTGCCGGGGGTTTGTTCGATGCCGGCGCCTGGGCTCCGATCGTCCTCCCGGTCGAACCCGAGCTCGATGAATTACACGCGGCCCGCACGCTGGCCGATTGGTGTGAGCGCGTGACGGGCGTCCGTCCGGCCATCGTGCACGAGACCAAAGGCGTCCGCGGTCCCGAACTCGCCATCTATGTCGGCAAGACCGTCGGCGCGAAGTTCGCCGGCATCTCCGCGCCTGTCGCCGAAGGCGACACCGCGCGCCGCGCGGTCGTCGGCCAGTCGGTCTACCTCGTCGGTAACAATCCCGCCGCCACCCGTATCGCGGTCGGGCGGTTCTGCGAGCACCACCTCGGTGTCTTCTTCGCCTTCCCGGGCGAGCTGGGCGCTGAATGGAAGCCGCGATATCAGGTGGGCTTCCCGCTGCCCGATGAATTTACGCCCGACTTCCGCTGGCGTCAGCTGAGCGGTCTGAACGAACTTTCCGAGGACTGGGCGTTCTCCGTCGGCTACGGCCGCACCCCGGAATTCTCCCATGGCCTCTACCGCGTCTTCGATCGGAAGGTCTGGCAGGAGGAGCCGCTGCTCTTCCCGATGGTCGGCGGCAAGCCGGTCGAGCCGAAGGGTAATGCCCTCGATCCTAATCCGCATCTCGACAATCCCCGTGCGCCGGAAATCGGCGCCCGCTATGCCCGCGAATTCTTCCGCCAGAACCCCGGCGCCTTCTCCGTCGCGATGGGCGTCAACGATACTTTCAAGTTCGACGATAGCGCACCCTCCGAGGGCTGGTTCCGCGATCGCCCAGTCCGCACGGATTACGTCTTTGGGTTCCTGAACGAAGTCGCGGATTCCGTCTGGGCTCCTGGCGGAGATAACGATGGCAAGCGTCACGCCCTCGGATCGCTGGCCTACATGCAGACCCTGCGGGCCCCGACCATCAAGCTGCGCCCCGAGATCTTCCCGTGGGTGTGCGTGGATCGCATCGGCTACGGCTCCGCGGAATTCGTCGCGCAAGACCGTGCCAATATCGCCGCCTGGGCGAAGTCGGGCGTGAAGCGCCTTGGCGTCTATGATTACCTTTATGGTGCGCCGGTGGCCTCGCCGCGCGTCAATTTCACCGCACTCACGGGATCCATCCGGGCCACGCACACCGCGGGTGCGTCCGGCTGGTATGCCGAAGCCTATCCGCTCTGGGCCTTCGATGCTCCCAAACTTTGGCTGGCCGCCAAGCTCCTCGAGAGCAAGACCGCCGATGCGCGTGCCCTCCTCGTGAAGTGGTTCGACGCAGCCTACGGGCCCGGCGCCGCGCCGATGCTCGAAGCTTACGCGCACATCGAGTCCGGCTGGCGCCGCGATGCGCAGATCGGGGGCAAGGATGCCTTCCTTCGCCATTTCCAGGACCAGCGCGGGGCGCTCGTCCTTTCCGACAGCGAAGTCGCGGCAATCTCGGCCGCCCTCCGTTCGGCGCAGGATGCGCAGACCTTAGCCGTCAGGCAGACGCCGAGCCTCCGCCGTCAGGCGTGGCGACTCCAGCAGTTTGCTGAGACCTGGGCGCTCTATCTGAGTTACCGCGAAGCGGTGCAGGCTCGCCAGGTCGTGCCGGCCTTTGAAGCCCGCCTCGCCGCCTTACGTCACCTCACCGCGGTCGAGTCCGCGTATGCG
>CALEEU010000362.1 GCA_937875975.1 uncultured Opitutia bacterium
AAACGATGACGTTCAGGCCATCCTTCGCGGTCTTGGGGTCGACGACCTTATACGGAACGCCGTTGGATTCGACTTTGCCGAACTGGGCGAAGGGCAAGGTATCACGCTTGGCTTCCTTGTTGGCGTAGAGGCCGGTGTTCGTCGAGGCGGTGAAGGCCGCGCGAAGATCAAGCAGACGGAAGCGGCCGACAGTTTCGCCTTCGGGCGAGATGGCGACGCTGCGAAGGTAAGCGATCACATTGCGCAGGCCTTCGGCTCCAAGGGCCTCGAAGCCTTCGGGCATGAGCGAGTTCGGGCTACGCTCGCGACTGACGATATCTGCCACCTTGAGCTCGGCGGTCTGGCCGGCCGGCAGCTTGAGCTTCACGAAGGTCGGGTTCTCGCTGCCGATGAGGGCGGAATACTGCGTACCGTCCTTCATCTTGATGTTCCAGGTGCGATGCTCGTCGTCGACCATGCGGTTCGGGTCCACGATATGCACGAGCATCTCGGCCGGCGGGTGCGAGCCGATGCCCTGTAGATTCGGACCGAAGTCGTTGCCGACGTTGCCAATCTTATGGCAGGTCTGACAGGCGGCGACGAAGAGTTCCTTGCCCTTGACGGCGTCGCCGGGCTTCTCGACCTCGGCACGGAGCTTCGACACGATGTCATCCTTGGCCGGGCTGCTCCCGGCGTTAAGCTTCAAGAGGACGGCGGCCGCGCGCTTGGCGACAGCTTCGTCCGGGTGGCGGACGAGCTGAGAGACCTGCATCGGCCCGAGCTGCATCGCGGAGAGCGACTTGGCTTCCAGGGCGTCGAGCACCAAGCCCGCCCATTCGGCCCGGCCGGCCAATGCGGAGAACAAGGTGGCGCGGTAGGAACCCGCCGACTTCGGGAAGGCGGCGTAAAGGAGCTTACCGACGGAAGCATCGCCGCTCGCAGCCAGCGCACCGGCGGTGGCGACGGCGACGGTTTCGTTGGAACCAGCGAGGGCCTGGGTGAGGGCTGGGCGAACCAGCGGATTCGCATCACGCAACAGCACGAGCACGCGAGCGGCGGCGACCTGCGCTTCAATCGAGACCTTGGCATCGCCGAGAAGCGGCAACAGGCGATCCGCAACCGCGGCAAGTTCGGTCTTCAGGCTACCATCGGTGAACCAGAGAGCGGCGATGGCGGCGGCGGAGCCGGAGATGGCTGAGTCCTGATCGGCAATCAGCGTGCGCAAGGCGGCACGGGGTGCGTCGAGCGAGGCCGGAGCCGCCACGCGACGGGCAGCGATCTCGCGAATGACGGCGATTGCGACCGGCTTATTCGCGGACTTGGCGGCGGCGGTGAGGACGGTCGTGGCATCATCACCACTAAGCGATGCGGCGAGCGTGCGGGCGAAATCGGCGCCAGCGGCATCGGCCGGACCGCTGAGGATACCAGCAAGGACGGGACCAGGATTAGCGGCGGCGGCAGCTGTCGCGGCGGCCTTGGACCAGTCGTCGGTCATGCGAGCCTGAGCAGACAGAAGCAGAGCGCCAGCGGAAGCCTCGAGCGGCGCGGCGCCCATGGCACGTAAGGCGGCGAGACGAACGCGCGGCTCGGCATCATCCAGGGCCTTGGCGTAAACGTCGGCCGGGAGTTTGCTGCGGCTGGCCTCGGCGACGAGAAAAGCGTTCTTACGCACATCGGCGTCGGCATCGGCGCAAAGGGCGCGGAGCAGACCGTCCTCAAGTCGATCCAGTCGCTGCAGGGCCCAGAGCGCCTGGATGCGGGCCTCGGACTTGGCATCACTGCGCACCTTGGTCACGAGCGGGCCGACGGCGGAAGCGAGAAGTCCGGCGTCCTTATCCATGAGCACGCGGAGGGCGTTGAAGCGGACGACCTTGTTGGGATGTTCGAAGGCGGCGACGAGACCGGCCACATCGGCCTTGGCAAGGTCAGGAATCTCGAACTTCTTCGCAGACTCATGTTGGATCCGATAGATGCGGCCGAAGTAGTGCTCGCGGTCGGGTCTCACGGAGGCGCCCGATTTGCTGTGCAGCGGACCACGGGTGTCATTGTGCGCGACGACCGGGGTGTAGAAGTCGAGGACGTACAGGGCTCCATCCGGACCGAAAGAGACATCGATCGGGCAGAACCAGTGGTCCATGGAGCGCAACCACTCGCGATCCTTGATCGTGACTTCGCCGAGGAAGGTCGGACCGCTCGGGGTCAGCTTTTCGAAGTGGATGATATCGAGAATCGGTTCGCTTGTGAAGATGCCATCGCGGTACTCTTCCGGCCAAGCGCCATGTTCCTGCACGGCGACGGAACAGGCGGCGGTGTAGTAGCCGACCTGGTCGATCTGCAGGAGCGGAGCACGGTCAGGGAGGTCGGCGCGCAAGACAGGACGGCGCGGGTTGACGGAGCTGAAGGCTTTAGCGGGCGTGCCCGGGGCCTTGGCGAGGATAGACTCAGGCAACACGACGTGCTGGATGGGGTTACCGTTGGTCGCCTTACCATGGAAGAGCTCCATCTTACTGGTGACTTCGTTGCCGAAGCTGTTGCCACCCTGCGAAGCGATCTGCTCGATAGCCGAACCGTCAGGCTTGAATCGGAAGGTACCGGAGGAGAGGCGGACCTTGCGCTCAGGATTCGAGAGGGGGAAGACTTCGCCGCCGCCACCATTGCTGGCGTAGACCCAGCCATCGGGAGCCATGACGAAGTGATTGGCCACGAAGTGCGTGTCGCCCGGGGTGAAGCCGCCATAAAGGACGACTTCCTTATCCGCTTTACCGTCACCGTCGGTGTCGCGCAGCCAGACGATGTGCGGCTGGCAGACAACGATGACGCCATCCTTGTAATGACAGAAGCCGGTAATCAGTTCGAGGCCTTCGTGGAAAATCTGCTTCTTATCGGCGACACCATCTCCATCGGTGTCGACCAATACGCTGATCTTGTCCTGCGCGGGTCGATCGTAGCTGCCGGGCACCAGCACGCCGCCTTCGCGCCAGGATTCCGCGGTGAGCGGGCGACGGCCGTTCGGGTATTCCGGGCTCTCGGCGACCCACAGTCGACCACGTTCATCCCACTGGACCGCGATGGGCTTGTTGATCAGGGGTTCGGTCACGACGACCCCCGCCTTGAAGCCAGGCTGCATCTGGAAAGCAGCGATAGCCTTCTCCGCGCGGCTGGGGCCGCCGACCGGGTAACGCATATCCACGAGGTCCTTGGGCGTGCAGAGTTCATCGACATTGGTGCGACGGGCCGCCCAGGCGATGCCACGCTT
>CALEEU010000363.1 GCA_937875975.1 uncultured Opitutia bacterium
CCGCCTGCGCTCGCCCGTTTCGAGGCCGCCCTCACCGTATCTGGCAATCCGCGCCTAGGGGTAAGCTCCGCGGTGGTCGCCGGCCAGCGGGCCGCACTTGAACTCGAGTCCGCTCGCGGCGTGGCTGATGTCACCCTCGGAGCGGGCGTCCGTCGTCTCAACGAAGGCCCCGCCACCGCCTTCGTTGTCGGTGCCTCGATCCCTCTGACCTTCCGCGATGATAACTCCGGTAATATCCGCGCGGCCCGTGCGATGGTCCGCGCCGCCGAGCAGTCCCTGCGCGCGGCCGAAGTGGAACAGCGTGCCGCGCTCGTCGCAGCGCATGCCGAACTGAGCGCCGCCCATGCGCAGGCGACGGCCTTGCGTCGCGAGGCCCTGCCCGCAGCCGAAGAGGCCTGCGTCTCCGTGCAGTCCGCCTACGACAAAGGAGCCCTTGCCTTCATCGATGTGCTCGACGCGCGTCGCGGTTTGATCGCCCTGCGTCGCGAGCTGTTGGACGCCGAACTGGCTTACGCGTTCGCACTCGTGCGGGCGGAAACCCTCGCTGGCACCTCGTTCGCCGAGACCAAGGCGCTCTTCGATCGTCCCTGATAAAACTTCTCATAACCCACTCCTCTTCAAAACTATGAATTCCAAGAAAATCCTTATCCCCTCACTCATCCTCTTAGTGGGACTGGCCGCTGCGGCCTGGCTCTCCCAAGGGTCGCATGATCATCATGGCCACGGTCATGATGACCATGGCCATGGCGCCGAAGCCGCTGAAGCCAAGGGGCCGCACCGCGGTCGACTGCTCAGCGACGGCGACTTCACGCTCGAGCTCGCGATTTTCGAGGCCGGCGTGCCGCCCGAATTCCGGGCTTGGTACACTAAGGCCGGCAAGCCCGTGCCGCCTGCCGAGGTGAAGTTATCCGTCACGCTCGTCCGTCCGGGCAAGGTCGAGGATCGCTTCACCTTCGCCGCTGAAGGAGATTTCGCCCGCGGCGACCATGAAGTAGCTGAACCGCATTCGTTCGACTACGTCATCGTCGCTGAGCATGCTGGCACCGCACATAAGTGGGCGTTCGAAGCTCCCGAGATGCAGACCGTCATCACCGCCGCGGTCGCCGCAAAGGCGGGAGTGAAGGTGGAGAAGGCCGGCTCGGCAGAGTTGAACGAGACCATCGAAGTCTATGGTCGCGTGACACTTGATCCTGATAGCGTCCGCCGTGCCACCGCCCGTTTCGCTGGCGTGGTCGTCGAAGCACGCAAGGCCCTCGGCGACAAGGTCGCGGCTGGCGAGGTCGTCGCCCGGGTCGAGAACAGCCAGACGCTCGTCACCGCTGAAGTGAAATCGCCTGGAGCTGGTGTGGTCATTGCGCGGACCGCCGCGGTCGGCGACGGCGTCGCGGAGGGTGCCGTTCTTTACACCATCGCCGCCCTCGACCGGGTCTGGGTGGAGTTGGAGATTCCCCGTAAGGACCTCGCCCGCGTGAAAGCGGGTCAGACCGTCGTCCTCCATGCGGACGACGGCGGGGAGGCCGCCAGTGGTGTCATCGCCTCGGTCTCGCCCCTTGTCTCGGCCGAGACCCAGTCGGCCGTCGCCCGCGTGGTCGTGCCTAATCCCGACGGACGTTGGCGACCGGGAGGTTTCGTCAAGGGAGCGATTGCGCTCAGCGCCGCCCGGGCCCCGGTCACGGTCAAAGTCTCCGCGCTTCAGTCGCTCTTCGGCTTCGACGTCGTGTTCTCGCAGCACGGCGAGGTCTATCAGGCTCGACCCCTTGAACTCGGCCGCCGCAGCGGCGACCGGGTGGAGGTGCTCAAGGGACTGGCCGCTGGTGAGACCTATGTCTCCGAAGGCAGCTTCCTGATCAAGGCTGACATCGGTAAATCCGGCGCTTCCCATGACCACTGAACCCTCTTCCTGGTTGGAGCGACTCCTGCAGGGGTCTATTCGTCATCGGTGGCTCGTAATGATGGCGACGCTCGTGATGGCGCTGGTTGGTGTTTATCACTCGCGCAGCCTGCCGATCGACGCCGTCCCGGACATCACCAACGTTCAGGTGCAGGTCAATACCGAGGCGCCAGGCTTCTCGCCCCTTGAGGCTGAGCAGCGGATCACCTTCCCGGTGGAAACGGCGATGGCCGGCCTGCCTGGGCTCAGCGACACCCGCTCGATCTCACGTTATGGTCTCTCGCAGGTGACGGTGGCCTTCAAGGATGGGACGGATATCTACTTCGCACGTCAGCTCGTCAACGAGCGCATTCAGCAGGTTCGCTCGCAATTGCCGGCCAAAATCCAACCTGCGATGGGGCCGATCGCGACCGGTCTCGGTGAGATCTTTATGTATACGGTCGAGGCCAAGCCCGGGGCGAAACGTCCTGACGGCAAGGAATGGACCCCAACGGATTTGCGTGAAATCCAGGACTGGGTGGTCCGCCCGCAGTTACGCAATCTCCGGGGTGTGACCGAGGTCAACACCATCGGCGGCTTCGAGAAGCAATTCCACGTCACGCCTTGGCCGGATAAGCTCCGTGCCCACGAGATCACGCTGCAGGATATTATGGAGGCACTCGCCCGGAATAACGAGAACGTCGGTGCGGGCTACATCGAGCGCAACGGAGAGCAGTATCTCATTCGCATTCCCGGACAGCTCGGGGGTATCGCCGATATCGGCAAGGTGGTCGTCGCCGTACGCGGTGGCGTCCCCCTGCGCTTGAGCGAGATCGCGGAGGTCGGGTTCGGTCGCGAGTTACGTAATGGCGCTGCCACGGAGAATGGTCGCGAGGTCGTCATGGGGACGGTCTTCATGCTCGTCGGCGAGAATTCCCGCGAGGTCTCGACGCGCGTGGCGGAGCGCCTGGCGAAGGTCAACGAGAGCCTGCCGGCGGGCGTCATCGCCCAGGCCGTCTATGATCGCACGACCCTCGTCGACAGCACTATCCGCACAGTGAAGGCCAATCTCCTCGAGGGGTCGCTGCTCGTCATTTTCACGCTCTTTATTCTTTTGGGTAACCTGCGCGCGGCCCTCATCACCGCGGCGGTCATCCCTCTTTCAATGCTCTTCACCATCTCCGGGATGGCCGCCAACAAAGTCTCCGGGAACCTCATGAGCCTCGGGGCGCTCGACTTCGGCCTCATCGTCGATGGCGCGGTCATCATTATCGAGAACTGTCTGCGACGCTATGCGCAGGAGCAGGGCAGGCTGGGTCGCCTACTCACCCGAGACGAACGGCTGACCCTTGCCTTCGAGGCGACCCGCGAGGTCCGCGGTGCGACCCTGTTCGGCGAACTCATCATCGCCATCGTCTACATCCCAATCTTCGCCCTCTCCGGGGTCGAAGGGAAGATGTTCCACCCGATGGCCTTCACCGTCGTGGCCGCGTTGCTCGGCGCGATGATCCTCTCCGTGACCTTCGTGCCAGCGGCGGTGGCGATCTTCATCACCGGCAAGGTCTCCGCGCATGAAAATATCGCCGTACGCGGCGCTAAGGCCGCCTACCTTCCACTCCTGCGTATCCTAATGAAGGCGCGGGTAGCCGTCGTCGCTGCCAGCGTCGCCATCGTCGCCATAGCGATTGCGGCGTCCACCCGCCTAGGCAGCGAGTTCATGCCCAGCCTCGACGAAGGGGATGTCGCCCTCCATGCCCTGCGCATCCCTGGGACCAGCCTCACCCAGGCCGTCGCGATGCAGTCCGTGCTCGAGGCCCGCCTGAAGGAGTTCCCTGAAGTCGACAAGGTCTTTAGTAAGATTGGTACGGCCGAGATCGCCACCGACCCCATGCCCCCGAGCGTCGCCGATACCTATGTCATGATGAAGCCGCGTGACCAATGGCCTGACCCGCGCAAGTCCAAGGCGCAACTGGTCCGTGAGCTCGAGGTCGCCGTCAAAGCGATTCCGGGCAACAACTACGAGTTCACCCAGCCGATCCAGATGCGCTTCAATGAGCTCATCTCGGGCGTGCGTACCGACGTGGCCGTCAAGGTCTACGGCGATGACCTCGAGGTGATGCTCGCTTCGGCTAAACGGATCGAATCAATCCTCGGGGAGATTCCGGGCGCGGCGGACGTCAAGGTGGAGCAGACCACCGGCTTGCCGATGCTTACTGTCCATCTCGACCGTGAGGCTCTGGCTCGTTACGGCTTGGCGACCGAAGATGCCCAGCGAGTCGTCTCGACGGCCATGGGTGGTTCGCCCGCCGGCGAAGTGTTCGAGGGTGATCGTCGCTTTGAGATCGTCGTGCGGTTACCCGAATCCATCCGGGCTGACGTCGAAGCGCTCGGTAACCTGCCCGTACCGCTGCCGGTCCGCGGGTCGAGCGATCGTCGCGATTTCATTCCGCTGCGCGAGGTAGCCTCGGTCGAGATCACGCAGGGCCCCAATCAAATCAGCCGTGAGAACGGTAAGCGACGCGTCGTCGTGACGGCCAACGTGCGTGGCCGCGACCTCGGTTCGTTTGTCACCGAGGCCCAGCGCCGCGTGAAGGAAGCCGACGTGGTGCCTCCAGGCTACTGGGTGGAATACGGTGGCACCTTTGAACAGCTGATCTCAGCGAGCAATCGGCTTAAGCTTGTCGTCCCCGTGACCCTACTCCTCGTCTTTGGTCTACTCTACGCCAGTTTCCGCAGCGTCAAGGACGCGCTTCTCGTTTTCAGCGGAGTGCCGCTCGCCCTCACTGGTGGCGTCGCTGCTCTCTTCTTACGGGATATTCCGTTCTCGATCAGCGCCGGCGTGGGCTTCATCGCACTCTCGGGTGTGGCCGTGCTCAACGGCCTCGTCATCATCAGCTTCATCCGCGCACTGCGCGCCGAAGGTCGTCTGCTGGAGGCTGCGATCGAAGAGGGCTGTCTGACGCGACTCCGGCCCGTGCTCATGACCGCGCTGGTGGCAGGCCTGGGCTTCATTCCGATGGCCTTGGCGACCGGTGCCGGCTCGGAGGTGCAACGCCCGCTGGCTACCGTTGTCATCGGTGGCATCATCAGCTCGACCTTGCTCACGCTCGTCACCTTGCCCTTGCTATACCGCATGGTCCACGGCGAGCGTGAGGATCCGGAGTCCCCGGCCGTCGCCCAGGGCTGAGCTGGCCTCGTCGAACCAAGCCCCATTCTCTGCCTTACGGTAAGAGGGTGGGGCTTTTCCCTGGAATACGGGGTCAGGCCTTATCTTTTGATCGCTAAGTCGGAATTCTACTCAAGGTGACGGTATTCGGTGCAGGCCCCTTGGTGGTTACGGCCTGACCCCTTAGATGCCCGTGGCCCTTGGCGATCGAATGCAGGCTCGCAACGGGGATGGGGTCGGTGTGTGCTCGGCCGTTCATGGACAACTCTTACAAGCGTCAGTGGTTCGGGTCGGTGCGCGGCGATCTCCTTTCCGGCACCGTCGTGGCCTTGGCGCTGATTCCCGAGGCGATCGCCTTCTCCATCATCGCCGGGGTCGATCCTCAGGTCGGCCTGTACGCTTCCTTCTGCATCGCGGTGACGATCGCGTTCGTCGGCGGACGCCCCGGCATGATCAGCGCCGCCACGGGGGCGATGGCCCTGCTGATGGCGACCTTGGTCAAGGAGCATGGTCTGCCGTATCTCTTCGCGGCGACGCTCCTCACGGGCTTCCTGCAGATCCTCGCCGGCTGGCTCCGGCTCGGGGATCTCATGCGCTTCGTGGCCCGTTCGGTGGTCATCGGTTTCGTGAACGCGCTGGCGATCCTGATCTTCCTGGCCCAGCTGCCGGAATTCAAGGGACAGGGAGCGCTGATGTATGGCTGCGTGGCCCTGGGGCTAGGCATCATCTACGGTCTGCCGCTGCTGACCAAGGCCGTGCCTTCGCCGCTGGTCTGCATCATCGTCCTCACCGGCCTCTCGATGGGCCTCGGCTGGGGCGATGCCAAGCTCCTCCGGACCGTCGGAGACATGGGGCAGCTGCCCTCGGCCTTGCCGTCGTTCCTCTGGCCTGACGTCCCTTTCACCTTGAAGACGCTCTGGATCATCCTGCCTTACGCCGTGCCGCTCGCTTTGGTCGGCCTGCTCGAATCGTTGATGACCGCCACGATCGTCGACGATTTCACGGATACACCCAGCGACAAGAACCGCGAATGCAAGGGGCAGGGCATCGCCAATCTCGTCGCCGGCCTCTTCGGCGGCATGGCGGGGTGCGCGATGATCGGCCAGACGGTCATCAATGTCCGCTCGGGCGGCCGCGGCCGGCTCTCGGTCTTCTGGGCCGGCGTCTTCCTGCTCATCTTGGTCGTGGTGCTCGGCCGCTGGGTCTCGCAGATCCCCATGGCGGCGCTGGTCGCGGTCATGATCATGGTCTCCATCGGCACGTTCAGCTGGGCCTCGCTACGCAACATCCCGGTCTTCCCGAAGTCCGCCACCTTGGTGACCTTCGCGACCGTGGCCGTCGTGGTGTTCACTCACAACCTCGCCCTCGGCGTGGGGGTCGGCGTGCTGCTCAGCGCCTTGTGCTTCGCCGCCAAGATCTCGGTGCTGACGAAAGTCTCGTCCCGGTTCGATGCCGATTCCTCCGTGCGGACCTATTTCGTCTCCGGTCAGCTCTTTTTCGCCTCCACCACCGCGTTCGTCGCGGCGTTCGATTTCCGCGAAAAGGTCGGCAAGGTGGTCCTCGACGTGACGCACGCTCACTTTTGGGACACCACGTCGATCAATGCGCTCGACAAAGTCATGGCGAAATTCCGGGCTGAAGGCGTCGAGCCCGAGATCCGGGGATTGAACGCCGAGAGCGAGGCCATCGTCCGTCGCCTGGCGATCTACGACAAGGCCGCGCCCGTCGGGCAGGACGCCGCCGGACATCCCTGAGCGTCTTAATCATGGGGTCAGGCCGTACCCTCATGTTGCCGTAACTAAATCAGCGGCTTTTAGTCGTTTTTAGGTACACCCAGCCGCTAGGTGCGGCCTGACCCCATGTTTAATGTCAGCGCTGCGGGACGCGGCGGAGCTGGGTGAGGTCGTGCCCGTTGTCCGTCAGCCATTTCACGAGTTCCTGGTAGCGGGCTTCGGGGATGGTCTTGGAGCGCGCCATGATCCAGACGTAATCGCGATCCGGCACGCCGATGACGGTGGTCTGGTATTGATCGTCGAGGTAGGCGATCAGGTAGGCGGCCTTGAACGGCCAGACGAACTGCATCCGCCATTCGGCGTTGGTCTCGCGGTTATGGACGAAGCCGGTGGGCCGGTAGGTCTTCAGCGGGCCGTCGAAGCCTCCGTTGTTGAAGACATAGGTGGTCGCGATCGTGCCATCCGTATCCAGGCGGTAGCTTTCCACGCCGTTGAAGGCCTCGTCCTCGATGAAGGTGGGGATATGGGCGATGACGTACCAGTCGCCCATGAAGCGCCGGAGATCGACCGTTCGCTCAATGGCACGCAAGGGAGGCTTCGCCTCGGCACCGCAGGAGTCCTTCCACGACTGGCAGCCGACCAAGCCCGCGCAAAGTAGAAGAATCCAGAATAGGGTGGGCATGACTAAGGAGTATGTTCCAGGCACGGGCAAGGTCGACGGCGGATTCGTCTCAGCGGCCGAGGAGGGCGTCGCGCATGGACTCGCTGATCGGATCGTCGCCCAGCCAGATCCGGAAATAGGCGGCGGCGAAGTCCTGGCCGGGAATCGTGACCAGCGGGGAGCCATTGAGCCGGAGCGTGGTACCCTTGCCGGGTACGTAGGTGAGCGTGTAGCTGTCGCCTTCGCGCACGTCGCGGTAGGCCCGGTTGATGAGTTCCAGTCGTCCGCGCAAGGCGGCCAACGTCTCCGCCTTGACGTTACGGGCGAGGAGGGTGTCGCCGCCTTGGACGATTTCGGCGGCGGTGAAGCCGCGGTGGTAGGTGAGCTGCAGCCGGACGGGGATGTCGGCGAAGACCTTCGACGGTGGCTCGCCGGCGCCGAGGTGGAGTCGGGCGTCGTAGACCTTGATGATGGACATCCAGCGGAAGGTCGTGGAGCCGATGAGCTTGAAGCGGGCGCCATCTTCGTCCAGCTTACCGTAGGGGGGTATCGGCGGCCCAGGAGTTCGGGAGAAGCGCCAGACACAAAGTCACTACAAAGCAATTGCCCAGGCGTGACAGGAGCGGAAGACTCATGCGCATTCGGATGTCTTCCCCGATTTTACAAGGATCCGGAAGAATTCCAGCCCAAGTCATGTTAAAACTGGGTTAAATACTTGTCCCTGGCCCTTCACGAACCAGCTCAACGGGCGGCGGGAAGCACGCCGATCTGGAGCAGCCAGGCCTGGCACTTCTCGGGCCAGGCTTTGACGTCCTTCTCGGAACGGAGGCCATGCCCGTGGCCGCCGGTGGCGCAGCGGAAAAACGCGTGCGGGGTCTTGGTCGCCTTGAGCGCGGTGAAGTAGGCGTCGCTGCCTTTGATGAAACGTTTGTCGTCCTCGGCATGCGCGATGAAGGTCGGTGAAGTCCGGGCGTCCACGAGCGGGACGAGGCCTTCGTCGAGGTAGGCCGGATAGCCGAGGACGGCGAAGTCCGGGCGCAACGGCTCGTCATCGGCGGCGTCGAGGCGCGCGTAGGTGGCGGGACCGGCGAACACGCTCAGGCGGGCGGAGAGATGGCCACCGGCGGAGAAGCCCATGACGCCCACGCGGGCGCGATCGATCTTCCACTCGGTCGCGCGGTGGCGGACGATGCGGATCGTGCGTTGGATGTCCTGGAAAGCGCCGTCGCGGTTGTTCGGGACGCGGTACTTCAGGACGACGCCGGTGATGCCGAGCGAATTCAGCCAGGCCGCGACTTCGGTGCCTTCTTTGTTGTAAGCCAGGCCGCCGTAGCCGCCGCCCGGGCTGACGATCACCGCCGGCGCCGGCTTGGCCGAATCGGCCTGGTAGACCGTGAAGGATGGCTCGCTGATATCGGTCAGGCGCACCACGGCATCACCGCGGGCCGGCAAGGTGCGCTCGGTGCCTTTACCGGCTTGGCCCGGCATCGCTCCTTTGGGCCAGATCGTCACCACGATGCCAGGGTCTTTCGGTTCGGGCTTGGCCGTTTCCGCATAGCATGCCGGCAGGACGCCGAGGAGCAGGGCGGTGGTGAGGGAAGTCAGGCGCAGCATGGCGTGGGGGTGGCGTCAGTCATAGGCCGGTCGGTGGGCTCTTCAATCGCGAAGGGGTTGGGCGCTCGGGTCCGGGGTTTACTTGGGACGGTCGTTGGCTTTGCTGGTCGGATGATTCGCCACTGGATCGCCCTCATTCTTTCCCTGACTGCCGTCGCTGGTTCCGCTCAGACGCTTCGCCAAGCTTCGCCTTGGGCCTCAGGCGTCGGTCTCGCCGACCGGATTCCCGATCGCCCGGCGGACTGGCCGTTGCTGACGGCTCAGTTCAGCCATGTGACGCCGGAGAACTGCATGAAGCCCGACGCGCTCCGCCGGACGGAGCAGACCTGGAATTTCGGACAGGCCGACAACTTCGTCGCCTTTGCTAATTCCAAGGACCTCAAGGTCGTCGGCCATTGCCTGGTCTGGGCCAAGGACGACCGTACGCCGGCCTGGTTCTATCAGGATGGGGCGGCCCCGGCCTCGAAAGAGGTCCTGCTGGCCCGCATGAAGTCTTACATCGAAACGGTCGTCGGCCGTTACAAGGGCAAGGTCGCGGCGTGGGATGTGGTCAACGAGGCGCTTGACGACGGCAAGCCCGAGCTGCGCGAGTCCGGCTGGACGCGCGCCGCGGGCGAGGACTTCATCGCGCTGGCCTTCGAATACGCCCACGCGGCGGATCCGTCGGCGCAGCTCATCTATAACGACTATAACAACGAACTCGACGGCAAGCGGGAGAAGATGCTCGCGCTGCTGGCCCGGCTGAAGGCCCGGAAGGCGCCGGTGCATGCCGTCGGCCTCCAGGGCCACTATGAGATCGACCGCGTGCCTTATGAGGCGCTGGAGAAGACCCTGATCGCCCTCCGCGCCATCGGCATGAAGGTCGTGGTCAGCGAGCTCGACATCGACGTCATTCCGCGCGGTCGCTGGTGGGCCGACGGCAACAGGCACCGCGCCGAGATGGCGAAGATCAACCCGTACGTCGACGGCTGCCCGCCGGAGATCCTCGCCCGCCAGGCCGAGCAATATGCCCGCCTCTTCCGCCTCTTCCGCAAGTATGACGACGTCATCGCCCGTGTCTCCTTCTGGAACCTGCATGACGGCCAGAGCTGGCTGAACGACTTCCCCTGGAAGCGCGTGAACCATCCGCTGCTCTTCGATCGCCAGGCGCAGCCCAAGCCGGCCTTCGACGCCGTGGTGAAGGAGCTTGCGGCCGCGAAGGCACGCTGACCTCAGCAACAGGAGCCCGGCGAACGACGACGCGGCGGCGCGGCGAGGTCGACGATCCGCGTCAGGGCGGGGGAGAGGCGAGCGCGCCGATAGTGGTTCCAGCGGCCTTCCTTGCGGTAGGTCACCAGCCCGTATTTGCGGAGCATGGCGAGGTGGCGTGAGACCGTCGGCTGATCCCGGTCGACGTACGCCTGCAGGTCGCAGACGCACACCTCTTCGCGGCCGAGGCGTGCCAGCAAGCTCAGCCGGGTCGGATCGGACAGTCCGAGGCAGACTTGGGCGACCGTGGGCGCGGCGGATGGGCTCTTGACTCCGGGCATGCGCCAGCAAACATATATGCCTAAGCATATGCAACTCCTAACCCCGGCCCCGATGTCATTGGAAGCGTTCCGTCAGGCGCTGGCCGCGAACCCTTCGCTCGGCCTCCGTTTCCGCCTGCCGACCGGAGGGCTGGCGCCGATCCACCTGCACCTCACCGAAGTGGCCCGGGTGGAGAAACGTTTCATCGATTGCGGCGGCACGATCCGGACCGAGGTCTCCGCCCGCCTGCAGCTCTGGACCGCCGATGACACCGACCACCGCGTGGGTTGCGCGAAAGCCCTGCAGGTCCTCGGTCGCGGCGCCGAGCTGGTCGGCTCGACGGCCCTGCCGCTCGAGGTCGAGTACGATTTCCCACTCCTGACGGTCTTCCCGGTGCTCGGCAGCGTCGTCGAAGGCGGCGAGCGCGTCTTTCTCCTCGGCGCCAAGCATGCCGACTGCCTCGCTCCGGATGTCTGCGTCCCGAACGCCTGTAAGCCCGGTTCCGGTTGCTGCTGATTTTCCACCCATGAGCAAACCCCTCATCCTCATCCTGTGCACGGGTAATTCGTGCCGTAGCCATCTCGCCGAAGCGATCTTCCGCCGGGCCGTCGGCGACCTGGCCGATGTCGCCAGCGCCGGTTCCAAGCCGGCTGGTTACGTGCATCCCATGGCGCTCGAAGTCCTCAAGGAGATCGGCCTCGACGCCTCGGCGCACCGTTCCAAGCACCTGTCCGAGTTCCTGGAGATGCCCGTCGCGACCGTCATCACCGTCTGCGGCAACGCCGACCAGGTGTGCCCCATCTTCCCTGGGCAGGTGAACCGCCATCACTGGGGCTTCAGCGATCCGGCCCACGCGACCGGCACGCCGGACGAGGTTCGCGCCGAGTTCCGCCGCGTACGTGACCAGATCCGCCTGGTCTTCGAGGCTTACGCCGCCGGCCTCAAGGAAGCCTCCGTCCGGTGAACGCCGGACGCGCCATCGGCGCCGAGTTCCTCGGCACCGCCTTGCTGCTGCTCGCCGTCACCGGCTCGGGCATCATGGGCGAGACGCTCGCCGCCGGCAACGCGGCCGTCGCCTTGCTGGGGAACAGCCTCGCGACCGGGGCCGCGCTCTACGTCATCCTTTCGTCGCTGGGGCCCGTCTCCGGCGCGCACCTCAATCCCGTCGTCAGTCTCATGGCGGCTTACGACGGCTCGCTGCCGGCCGGTCGTCTCGTCGGCTATCTCCTCGCGCAGTTCGGCGGGGCCGTCGCCGGCGTCTGGACCGTCCACCTGATGTTCGGGCAGTCGGTGCTGCAGGTCTCGTCCAAGGCCCGCGCCGGCGGGCCGCAGCTCTTCAGCGAACTCCTCGCGACGATGCTCCTGCTCGGGCTCATCCGTCTGGCCACGGCCCGTGGCGACACGCGCATCCCCGCCTATGTCGCGCTGACCGTCCTCGCGGGATATTGGGCGACCGCCTCGACTTTCTTCGCGAACCCCGCCGTGACGGCGGCGCGGGCGCTGACCGATACTTTCGTCGGCATCCGGCCCGCGGACGTCCTGCCGTTCGTCGGCGCGCAGCTGCTGGCCCTCGGCGTGGTCTGCCTGCTGGTCCGCCTGCTGCGGCGCTGAACCTCGCTTCGCGATTGCGATGGCCTGGGGGCGGGCTTGGGATGACGTATGCTCCGCCGTGCCTTCCTCGTCCTGTCGCTCTTCGTCTGCGGACTCGTTTCCGGCGCCGAGGCAACGGCCGCCGCCAAGGCGATCGAGCAGGCCCATGCCGAGACCTGGAAGCGTTTCGTCGACGAGCATGGCATCGTCCGTGATTACGTCGGCGAGCTGCCGACCCCTGAGGACTGCCGCCTCGGTAAGCCCAACGCCATCGGCTGGTGGAGTCCGATCGAGAACGGTCCGATGTTCACCGGGATGTATCTCCACGCCATGGTCGAGCGGGCGCGTCGCTCCGGCGCGGCCTCCGATAAGGAGCAGGCCCGGAAACTGGCGCAGGGGCTCCTGAAGTGCGCGTCGGTCTCGGATGTCCCCGGCTTCGTGGCCCGCGGCATCGGCTCCGACGGCAAGTGCCACTATCCGCTGAGCTCCGACGACCAGATGCAGCCCTGGTTCTTGGGGCTGCATGCTTATCTCTTGAGTGATATCCCTTCGGCCGCCGAGCGTGCGGTCCTCGTGGTGAAAGTCCGTGAAGTCGCCGATGTGCTGGAGTCGACCGGCTGGCGCGTGCCTTGCGACGGGGCGTTCAAGGGCGATTTCCGTGGCGGCTTCCAAGGCGAGCACTTCCGAGATGCCGCCCGTTACGTCTATCTGCTGCGCGCCACCTACGAGATGACCGGCGACGCCATCTGGCTGGAGCGCTATCGTCGGGCCTTGGACGAGAAGCCCGCCAAGTCGGCCGAGACGCGCCGCGAGATCTGCGCGCTGGGATGCCCGCGGGACCTTTCGTTCATCCCGACCCTGCAGAAGGGGCAGTTCTGGATCTATGTCGGCACGCAGGCCGGTCTGGCCTGGCTCGCTTTCGTCGAGGACGACGTCGTGACCAAGGCCGCTTACCGCAAGGGCCTCGAAGTCACCGCGCGCTTCGCGCTGTCGTCGGTGGATACGCACGCCCTGTTCGACAACGCCGACCAAGGTTCCTTTGGCACGGCCGATTGGCGCGCGGCTAATCCGACTTGGTTTCCGCAGCCGACGCAGGCCGAGGCCGAACGCTTGGCCAGGATCGTGGATTACAAGAAGCGCGGGCCTCGCAAGAATTACGAGTCTACTTGGATGCGTCATCCCTTGGCCGCCGCCGCCGTCGTGGCGTTGGCGGGCGAAGCCTCGGCGCGACCGCAGGTCCTCAAGGCGATCCGTCATTACGACTACGCCAAGCTGAACATGGCGGAGTTTTTCTTCGCCGAAGTCGCCTACTACGCCTTGCCGGAGGCGAAGTGAACCTTCACTTCGCCTTATCGGTCGCCAGGAGCTTATCGCCCAGGGCTTTGGCGCGGTTCCGGTAGTCGGCGGCCTTGGCCGCGTCCTTCGGGAGTCCGTCCTGCCCCTTCTCGAAGCCATAGCCGAACCAGTAGAGGGCTTGGAGGCCGATGTCGTTCTCCTGCTTGGAGAATCCTTCCATCGCGGCGCGGAGTTTCTCCGGCTGATCCTTCAACTGCTGCTTCGTCAAATCATAGACGGCGCGAGGATAGCCCTGATTGGCTGCTTTTTCCAGCCACTGGAAACCCTCGACCGCGGTCGCGATCCTTTGGGTGAGCACGAAGTGCAGGAAGTACATTCCTTCGGCGTCGCCGGCTTCGGCCATCGCGCGCAGGCTGGCCACGGCGTAATCCGCGACGGGTTTCAGGTCATCCTTGGTTGCGGTCTTGATCCACGCGCCTGCTCGGTCGTCGTAGCGGCTAGCGCCGGTGGAGACGAGGAGGGCACGGAGTTCGGATGCTTCCTTGGCGGGGAGACCTTCGAGCGATTGCTCGGCCTTGGCGAGCAGGGCAGCGCCATCCCAAGGGGCGGCGTGAATTCCCGTCGGTCGGGTCAGGAAAAAGGCGAGCACGGCCGAAAGGAGCAGAAGGGCGGCGAGGGTGAGTTTCAGCGACTTGGTCATGGGGCTGACGATGAGACTAGGTCAGAAGATTGTAAGGAATAATTCGGCGCTGCTAGGAAAAGCCAATCATTAGGCAGTTTAGGATAACTGATGAATAAAAAGCTCGAACCATCAGGCTGGCGGAACTGGTCGGACTGGCCGATGATCAGGCATGCTCAGCAGCAATTCATGGCGGCGGCCCTTGCGGATTATTTTCATCGGAGCGGCCGTCATCGTCCTGCTCTGCATCCCGTGGGTCTTGGCGGCCGAGGCCTTCGGTTGGAGCCAGCGTCCGGCGCACCTGCTCCAGAGCTTCGTGGCTGTGCCGGTCGCCTTTGTCTCGTCGGTCGTATTCCTTTGTCTGCGGACTCATGAGGACGCCCCGAAGTGGGAGCGACGGGCGGCTTGGGCGGTCTGCGTTCTTTCCGGGCTGTGGCTGCTCCTGACGGCGTGGGTGTTCGTCGCGTTGGCCCGTGGGATGTTCCCGGGGCCGGCCTGATCAGAGGAGGCACGGGCTTGCCAGCGGACGAGGGGAGGGGCAGAGTGCGGCACCCCCATGAAGACCCGCATCACGTCCCTCGTCGCCCTCGTGGCGTCCCTCGTCGCTGCTTCGGCCGCGACCAACTACGCCATCCAGCCGGTACTCCACCCGGGGACGGAGAAGCGCCATGAATCCTTCAACGTCATCTCGAAGCAGGGCGAAGCCCAGCTCGTCTTCCTCGGCGACTCCATCACCCACGGTTGGGACGGTAAGGGCAAGGCCGTCTGGGAAAAGACCTGGGCGCCGCTTAAGGCCGCGAACTTTGGTATCGGCGGGGACCGCACTGAGCACGTCCTCTGGCGCCTCGAGCATGGCAACTTCGACGGACTCAAGCCCAAGGCCATCGTCCTGATGATCGGTACCAACAACACCGGACACCAGGGTCGCCCCCAGAAGGAACTCGACGGCGCCGTCTATCAGTGTACCGCCGAGCAGACCGCCGAAGGCGTGAAGGCCATCCTCGCCAAGCTCCAGCAGAAATGCCCCGACGCCAAGATCCTCGTCCTCGCCATCTTCCCGCGCGGCGCGAACAAGGAAGACAAGTTCCGCCAGCAGAACGAAGCCACCAACGCCATCGTGAAGGGCTTCGCTGACGACAAGAAGGTCTTCTTCCTCGATGTCGGTGCCAAGTTCCTCGCAGCCGACGGCACCCTGCCCAAGAGCAACATGCCCGACCTCCTGCACCCGAACGCCGAGGGCTACCAGATCTGGTCCGACGCGATGGAAGCCAAGGTCAAAGAGCTGCTCAAGTAAGCCGGGCCGTCCGGACATGCAAAGGGCCGCCCATCCGGGCGGCCCTTTTGTTTACTTCATTTGAGCTCAGGCCGTCTTCAGCGAAGCCATGTCGATCACGAAACGATAGCGCACGTCCTGCTTGATCATGCGATCCCAGGCTTCGTTGATTTTCTGAATCGGGATGAGCTCGATGTCGGAGACGATACCGTGCTTGGCGCAGAACTCGAGCATCTCCTGGGTCTCGGCGATGCCGCCGATGCAGGAACCGCTGAAGTTACGGCGCGGCATGATCACGCTGAAGGCATGGACCGCGAGCGGCTGCTCGGGGACGCCGACGAGGCAGAGCGTGCCGTCAAGGCGTAGGAGCGAGAGGTAGGCGTTGAGGTCGTGCTGGGCCGACACGCAGTCCAGGATGAAGTCGAGCGAGCAGGCGTGCTTGGCCATCGCGGCGGCGTCGGTCGAGACGACGACCTCATGGGCGCCGAGGCGGAGGCCGTCGGCGACCTTGGAGGGGGAGGTCGTGAAGAGCACGACGTGGGCGCCGAAGGCGCGGGCGAGCTTCACGCCCATGTGGCCGAGGCCGCCGAGCCCGACGATGCCGACCTTCTGGCCGGGGCCGACCTTCCAATGGCGGAGCGGGGAGTAGGTCGTGATGCCGGCGCAGAGCAGCGGGGCGGTGGCGGCGAGGTCCATGCCCTGCGGGACGCGCAGGGTGAACGCTTCGTCGACGACGATGCCGGACGAGTAGCCGCCGAAGGTGTGGCCGCCGAGATGTTTGTCGGGGCTATTGTAGGTGAAGGTCGCGCCGGTGAGGCAGAACTGTTCGAGGCCCTTCTGGCAGCTCGGGCAGGTGCGGCAGGAGTCGACCAGGCAGCCCGTGGCGCCGATATCGCCGACCTTGAGCTTCGTCACCTTGGCACCGACGGCCGTCACGCGGCCGACGATCTCATGGCCCGGGACGCAGGCGTAGTTCGTGCCCGGCCATTCGCCGCGGGCCGTATGGACGTCGGAGTGGCAGACACCGCAGAAAAGGATCTCCATCTGCACATCCGTCGGGCCCGGTGCGCGGCGCGCGATCTGCAGCGGGGCGAGTTTCGAAGAAGGGGAGGCGGAACCGTAGGCTTGGGCAGTGGTGGTCATGGAAGGGAGGCCCTCACTGGTAGGCCTAAGGGCCTAGGACGCAAGTCGGGGTAGGAGACTCCAGCCAGGCCTGATGATTCACCCTCATTTCTTTCTGCAGGGCCTAAAGGGTAGGATGGGGCATGCGTTCAACTTTGCCCGATTCGATGACGGATGACCTACTTGACAGAATTCTGTACAGTCGGCATAGTGATGCCATGAAGACCGTCTCCTATACCGACGCTCGTAATCAGCTCGCCAGCCTCATGGAGGCGGCCAATGCCGATCGCGAACCCGTGGCCATCACCCGGAACGGCGCCGCTTCCGTCGTGTTGGTCGATGCCGCCGAATACGCCGCGATGGCCGAGACCTTCCATCTCCTTTCCTCGCCTCGCAACGCCGACCGTCTCCGCAAGGGCCTGACCGAATTCAAGGCCGGCAAATTCAAGAAGGCTCCCCGTGGCTGATGTCCGCTGGTCGTCGGGGGCTCTGGAGGATCGGACGTATTGGCAGCAGGAAGAGCCACGTACTTATGAAAGGCTTGAGCGCTTGCTGGCCGACATCGCCAAGACGCCTTTCAAGGGCGTGGGTAAGCCTGAGCCGTTGAAAGGCGACCTCTCCGGCTGGTGGTCTCGGCGGATCACGCTCGAGCATCGCCTGGTCTATCGGGTCGAGAAGGGTGTCATCTACGTCCTCCAGGCCCGCTACCACTACTGAACCGTCTTACTTGCCTTCGAGCTTCTTCAGGTATTTCGCTGGGTTCTTCTCGAACTTGGCGATGCAAGGCTTGCAGCAGACCTTGATCGTCTGGCCTTGGTATACGAAGGAGGCTTGTTCGCCCATCGAGTCGAGGTCGTTGTCGGAGACGATGCAGGTCTTTAGAGGGTAGGGCTTCGGGGTAGCGGCCTTGCCGGTGTCGGCAGGTTTAGCCTCCGCCGGCTTATCAGCGGCGACGAGCAGGCAAGACGTAAGCGCAATAAAGATGAGGAACGGTTTCATAATTTTTAGAAGCGAATGAGGAGGCCGATGCCTGCTCCGAAGTCTGAACTGTATCCCGCCGTGAGCGAGAATTGCTTCGTAAGGAGGTAGCGGAGGTCGGCGGAGGTGGCGACGCCGGTCTGGCGTCCATAGCGATAGCTCAGATCGAGGGCGAGTCGATCGGTGAGCTGGAGGGACTTCATCAGCATGGCGCGGCTTTCGCCGCCGGATTGGTGGGTGAGGCTCAGGTCGATGAAGTAGGGCAGACGGAAGGAGGCGCCGGCGAAAGGACCGTCGCGGCCGCAGTCCATGTTGTCGAAGCGATAGCCGGCGAGCAGGGAGAGGCGGGTATCAACGTAGCGGGAGTAGCTCAGTTCGCGTTCGTGTCCATCGTCGTGACGCATGCCCTCCATCCAACTGACATTGAAGTTATCGCGGCCCGATTGAATCGTCGCGAAGCCCGAGGCGGACGCCGTGGTGAAACTGGCCTGCCCCCAGGCGTAGACCGACGGCATGGAGTGCGTCGCGGCGGGGTGGGGCGGCTCGGCACCGTCGGCGGCCGTCACGCGGATGGTGCGGATCATGCCGGTGAGATGGTGGTAGAGCAGGTGGCAGTGGAGCAGCCAGTCTCCTTGGCCTTCGTTGGCCGTGAACTCGATGGTACGCACGCTCATCGGCGGCACGTCGACCGTGTGCTTCAGCGGAGAGGTGGCCGGGTCCTTGTCGTCGGCATCCACCAGCCGAAAAAAGTGCCCGTGGAAGTGAATCGGGTGGTGCATCATCGTATTATTCACCAGACGCACGCGGAGCGTCTCGCCTTCCTTGACCTTGATGGCCTCGGCTTTGTGCGGGTCGACGCCATCGAAGCTCCATTCGTAGCGAATCATGTCCCCCGCCAGTTTGAGGGTTAACTCGCGGTGCGATGAAGCGACTGGGTGGGAAGTGGCCGCCCGGAGTTTTGCGTAGGGCGAGAGCGGGCGTGCGGGTTCCGTGGCGCCTGGCTCAGGGTCGAGCTGGTCGAGAATCGACATTAGGTAAGCGTTCATCCCGTAGCGTTCCGGTGCGGGGGGCGGCGTGGCGGCATGGGCGGTACCCTCGCCAAGCCAGGCGGAGACCGCGCCGCTACCGTCTTGGGTGGTGGCGCGCAGTTCCCAGGATCCGTCGGCAGGAATCTTTACCAGCAAGTCGTAGGTCTCGGCGGGGCCCAGTAGGAGGAGCTTTTGCTCGAACGGGACGACGTCCTGGCCATCGGCAGAGACAATCTTCAGAGGGCCGGTCGCCGCGCCGAGGTAGAAGTAAGTTCCTGCGCTGGCGTTGATGAGCCGAACGCGCACCACCTCGCCAGGTTTACCGGGGAGTTTCAGGCGACGCTGCCCGTTCATCAGGAACGCATCATAGGCGACATCGGAAAGGTCCATCGGCGGCACGAGGGCCTTCTCGCGGCTGAGGTATTCGTCGAGCTTGCCGGCTTGATAGGCGCCGAAGAGCGATTGCGAGGTTCCTTTGCGGAACGAGTACCAGTCGCTCATGCGGAGGAGGGTGCGTTGGACCTCGGTGGGATGCTCGTTCGTCCAGTCGCCTAGCACCACGACTTGGTCGTGGTCGGCACGGATGGTTGGCGTCTTCGGCTCGATGACGATGGAACCGAGGACCCCGCGTTGCAGTTGGTGGCCGGTATGGCTGTGATACCAGTAGGTGCCATGCTGACGGATGAGGAATTCGAACGTGCGGGAGTTACCAGCGGCGATGATGGGGGTGGTCACGCCGGGAACGCCGTCTTCGATGTTCGGGACTAGCAGGCCGTGCCAATGGATCGAGGTGGTGTCATCGGATAGACCATTCGTGACCGTGATGCGGGCCACATCGCCTTCGCGGAAGCGCAGGACCGGGCCGGGTGTGCCGCCGTTGATCGTGAGCACCTGGGCGGGTGTGCCGGCCGGGCTCAGCGTCTGTTCGGCGATGGTCAGCTTATATTCCACGACGCGGGCGGCGGGGTGCAGGGCTGAAGCCTTCGGTGCGGCTTCCATCGCGGCGACATAGGCCTGTCGACACAGCTCGCAGGCATGACCAGCCGTGGCGAGGGCCAGTGCCATCGCCGTCAGTGTAAACCTTTTTGGCCAACATCCAGACATGGCTTCAATATAGGCAGAAATTCTGCTCCCGCAAACGAATGCCGCCATACTCCAAGAGGAAGGCGAAAAACGCCCAGTTCAGCCGTCCGAAGGGTCGTAGAAACCTTGGCGGACGACGAAGCGGATCACGCCGGCGACATCATGGACGCCGAGTTTACGCATCAGGTTCGTGCGGTGGTTCTCGACGGTCTTCGCGCTGATATCGAGTTTCACGGCCACTTCTTTACTCGAGAAACTCTTGGCCAGCAGGATCGCGATTTCTTTTTCGCGTTCCGTGAGCGTCGTGCCCTTGGCGTCGACGTCACTTTCTGGGGCCGTCAGGGCGTCGGCCATGGCCTTCTGGAAGGATTCGCTGAACCACGTATCGCCGGCGGCGACGGCGTCGACCGCCTGGCGGAGTTCGGAGAGGCGAG
>CALEEU010000364.1 GCA_937875975.1 uncultured Opitutia bacterium
CCGCCTTGACGGTCGGCCTCTGCCAATGTTTCGCTCTCATTCCTGGGACGAGCCGATCGTTGGCGACGATCCTCGGCGGACGTGTGGCCGGACTTTCCCATGCAGCCGCCACGGAGTTCTCCTTCCTGGTTGGGCTGCTCACCCTTTCCGCCGCGTCGGTCTACAAGATGTGGTCGCTCGGTCCGGCTCTCACACAGGTCTACCCTGCCGGCCCGGCGAGCGTCGGCCTGCTCGTGGCCGCCGTCACCGCGTTTATTTCGGTCAAGTGGCTCGTGGGCTATGTCTCGCGCAACGGCCTGGGCGTGTTCGCCTGGTACCGCATCGCCTTAGGCGGTGCGATACTGGCGACCTTGGCGCTGAAGTGAGCCCGGCTTAGGCGCCCAGCTCAAAACCCTTGCGGTACTCGCGACGGACGTAGGCGTTGGCGCCCTTGTCGTTCGTGACCTCCATCTTCGCGCCGTCCCAAAGCAGTTTGCGGTCCGGGAAACGGGAAGCGAGGTTGCCCATGAGCACCATCTCGGACAGCGGGCCGGAGTAATCGAAGTTCGAAGAAGCGGCAACGCCGCCCTTGCAGGCGCGGATCCAATCCTTCTCGTGGCCGTTGGAGTTACCGGGGATTCGGGGAATGGTCTTCTCGAGCTTCTTGGCCGTCGCGCGCAGATCGGCGTCGAGGATACGGGGGTTGAGTCCGTAGCAGCCGCAGACGAGCTTGCCCTTGTCGCCGATGAAGAGACAGCCGCCGTTAGGATCGCCGAACGGCATATCGTCCTCGAGTTCGTCCGGACGCTGGGGCATCAGGCCGCCGTCCCACCAGGTGAGGGTCACGGGCGGCATGTCGCCGCGGGCCGGGAACTTGAAGCGGACGATCGAGGAGCGCGGGTAGGATTCGTTCTTGCCCGTGGTCTTCTTGCCGAAGGTCTCGTAGACGGTGGAGACATTGCCTTCGACGCTGATAGGATACCGCAGGTTGAGCGCCATGAAGGCCGGGTCGATGATATGGCAACCCATGTCGCCGAGGGAGCCGGTGCCGAAATCGCACCAGGCGCGCCACTTTCCGGGGTGATAAGAGGCGTGGTAAGGACGGAACGCCGCCGGGCCGCACCACTGGTTCCAGTCCATGCCTTCAGGG
>CALEEU010000365.1 GCA_937875975.1 uncultured Opitutia bacterium
CCGATGCATACCGCGAACTTCGGCGTGAAGCTCAAAGAACACTGCGACGCGAACGGCGTCCGCTGCGAACTGGTCTACCCTGGCGCCCCGAACGCGGTCCACGCGACCGACATCGATTACGTCAAGGCGCACCTGCGCCCTGAACTCAAGTGAGGCTCATCGCGCTCCTCCTCTCCGTCGTCGCCTTCGCCGCCGAACCCAAGGTCGCGCCGAAACGTCCGTCCGCCGCCGAGACCCGCGCGGCCGCACTGAAGCTGGCCATCGATATCCCTAGCACAAAGGACGGCGCACTGCAGAAAGTCATCTATTGGCGGCCGGAGTCCGCGGCGCACGACGTCGCCGGCCAGGGCGTGCCGCTGATCGTGTTCCTCCACTCCTGGAGCGGCGGTTTTGAACAGGGTCCGCCCTGGATCGCTCAGGCCAAGAAGATGGGCTGGGTACTCGTCGCCCCCGACTTCCGCGGCCCCAATAGCCGCCCCGAGGCCTGCGCCTCCGACCTCGCCTCGCAGGACATCCTCGACGCCGTGGCCTACGCGCGACGCGACGCACGTATCGACCCCAACCGCATCTACCTCATCGGTGGTTCCGGGGGCGGCCACATGTCGCTCGTCATGGCCGCCCGCGCCCCCGAGCTCTGGGCCGGCGTGAGCGCTTGGGTGCCGATCTCCGACCTCGCCGCGTGGCACGCCGAAAGCAAGGCCCGCAAGAACAACTACGCCAAGATGCTCGAGCAGTCCTGTGGCGGTCCGCCCGGTCCCGCCACCGAAGCCGAGTATCGTCATCGCTCCCCGCTCTTCCACCTCGCCGCCGCCAAAGGCGTGCCGCTCGACATCAATACCGGCATCCACGACGGCCACACCGGCTCCGTGCCCGTCAGCCACTCGCTCCACGCCTTCAATGTCCTGGCTGCGCAGGACAAGCAGATCCCTGTCGGCGACATCGACTCCATGGTCCGGGAGCGGAAGGTCCCCGCCAAACTTGCTGCGGAGACCCAAGCCGACCCCGAACGCCAGAAGGCCGTGCTCTTCCGTCGCTCGTCCGGCAATGCCCGCGTGACGGTCTTCGAAGGTGGCCACGAATCCGAATCCTCGGCCGGCGTGCTGTGGCTCTCGCGTCAACGCAAGGGCCAGCCGGCGGACTTCAGTCTCGGCGCCAACCCCAGCCAAGCCGGCGCCGCGACCGAGGTCTCAAAATAGCCTTATCATGAACACCCTCCGACTGCTCCTCGCCACCTGCGCCTGCGCATTGGCTTTCGCCGCCGACCGCAAGCCCAACATCCTCGTCATCGTCAGCGACGACCAAGGCTACGCCGACGTCGGCTTCAACGGCGGCAAAGCCGTGCCGACACCCCACCTGGACGCGCTCGCCGCCTCCGGCGTGCGCTGCACCAGCGGCTACGTCTCCCACCCCTTCTGTTCGCCCACGCGCGCCGGCCTGCTCACGGGCCGCTACCAACAACGCTTCGGGCACGAGAATAATCCGGCCTATAATCCGGCCGACGCCGTGGCGGGCCTGCCGCTCACCGAGAAGCTTCTGCCGCAGTTCCTGCAGGAAGCCGGCTACCGGACGGGCTGG
>CALEEU010000366.1 GCA_937875975.1 uncultured Opitutia bacterium
TGAGCGTGTGGTAGCTCTCGGTCAGCGCAAAGGCCATCGTGCGGCTATCGACCGGACGGCCATTGACGACGGTGACCAGGTCCTGACGCGTACCGCGGCTCACGCCGGGCTTACCCAGCAGGCCGCTGAGGCGCATGCCTGGACGCGCAAAGGAAGGCATGATTGTGACTTCTTCGGCCACCTGGCGGCCCCAGATTTCGCGGACACGATCCAATAGCGGCGCGTTGCCCGGCGAACGGAAGATCTCGCGGCCGTCCTCGCGCAGTAAGAAACCGACTTCAGGGTGAGCGATGGCGTAGAGGCGGACCAGGCGGACGATGTGAGCAGCCTCGGTCTCATCGGACTTCAGGAACTTCAACCGAGCCGGCACCGGGTGGAAAAGGTTCGTGACTTCGATGCGCGTGCCCGGCGCCATGCCATGGTCACGACGGTGCACAAGCTTACCGCCATTAATTGCGATTTCGGTGCCCGAAGGCGCGGAGGCCGGGCGCGTCTGCATCGTGAAGCGGGCCACGCTGGCGATGGAGGGCAGTGCTTCCCCGCGGAATCCGAACGTCGCGATGCGATCGAGGTCGGAAGCCACCTGGATCTTACTGGTCGCATGACGCTCAAGGCTCAGCAGCGCTTCATCGCCCGTCATACCCTTGCCGTCGTCTTCGACAATCATCTGGGCCTTGCCGCCCCGAGAGAAATCGACCGTCACGCGACGCGCATCGGCGTCGAGCGAGTTTTCCAGCAGTTCCTTGATGACCGCAGCCGGGCGTTCCACCACTTCACCGGCGGCGATCTGGTTGGCCACCGTCGGCTCAAGGATGCGGATGGTCGACATGGTCAGGCAGGCTTGGCCGCAGACCGTCCGAGGGGACGGCCGAGGACGCGGCTGGGGCGGACGGAAGGCACCCGCGAACCTTTGCCCTTCGCCCCCTCCCCTGCAAGTCGAACGGCTCGGAAACGGTCTTTGTTGCACCCTGCCGAAGGATGCCAACCTTCCAGACGTGTCGAACCGCCTAGCCCACGAAAGCTCGCTCTACCTCCGCCAACACGAGGCCAACCCCGTGCATTGGTGGCCTTGGTGCGCCGAGGCCTTCGCAGAGGCCAAAGCCAAGGATAAGCCCGTCCTGGTGTCGGTCGGCTACTCCTCCTGCCACTGGTGCCACGTGATGGCCCGCGAATCCTT
>CALEEU010000367.1 GCA_937875975.1 uncultured Opitutia bacterium
CGGCTTTGTCGGCCGTCTTGCAGGCTTCGGGTAAAATCGCCTCGCTTGCCAAGGTTCAGATGGTTGGAGCTATGGCGGGCCTCGTGCTTGGTCTGCCCGCCATCTATTTCTGGGGAACAATCGGAATCGCGGCCAGCATCTTCTTCGCTGCTCTCGTTCCAGCGATTGCACTGTGGCGTGCGGCCCGCGCCGAGCATCCTTCCAGCGTCGCCTCATCCGTAAAGGTGGCAGATCTCCAACAACTCGTGAAGCTAGGCGGGGCACTCATGGTAGTCGGTTGGCTCGGTCAGCTCTCAGCCTACCTTGTCCGCTTGGCAATCCTGCGACAGGAAGGCTTGGATGCGGCGGGATACTATCAGGCGGCCTTTGCCATCTCAGGTAGCCTCCCGGGCTTCGTCTTTGCTGCGATGGGAGCTGACTTCTTCCCGCGGGTGGCCGCGGCGAAGGACGAAGCCGAAGCTCGCAGCATCACCGAGCAGCAGATCCTCGCCGGCCTGCTGCTCGGCGTGCCCCTGATTGTCGCGTTGCTCACGCTAGGCCCGCTCAGTATCCGCCTACTCTATGCCGATACGTTCGACGGGGCCATCCCTCTGCTGGCCTGGATGGCCTGGGGCGTCTTCGTACGCCTAGTCGCATGGCCACTCGGATTCTGGATGATGGCCCGGCGGTCGCCGCGGGCGTTCATCGTCGTGGAAGGCGCGGCTTGCCTGATCTCCTTGGCCCTGCCCCTCGTGCTTATGGACCGCATGGGATTAGTCGGAGCCGCCGTCGGCTTCTTCTGGGCCGCCATCCTCTATGCCATCTTGCTGGTCTGCCTGTTGTGTCGCGGCTCGGGCATGACGCCCGGAGCGGGCACCGTGAAAGCCGTCTTCGTTGCCGCGGTGGCGGTCTACGTCTGCCAGTGGCTGGGCGCTCTTAGCAATCACCTTTATTTCGGTCTCCTGCCGACGACCCTAGCCGCCGCCGGATGCTTCTGGTGTTACCGTCGCATCATCTCGAAGGAGAACGAGGCCCGCGCCGCATGAAGACCACAATCACCATATTAGCTTATAACCATGAGCGCTATATCCGTGAGTCGCTCGCATCCGCACTTGTCCAGTCGCGTGCAGCCGATGAGATTATTGTCATCGACGACGCCTCACCTGATGGGACCGCTGGCATAATCGAGAAATTCATAGCAGAGCATCCAGATCGTACGATTCGATTCGTTCGTAATGAACGTAACCTCGGCGTCACAGGTAGTTTCACGAAGGCTATCTCGATGGCAAGTGGCGACATCTTGATCTCGATGGCTGGTGACGACATCTCTGCACCTAGCAGGGTCGAGCGCTGTGTTGCTCATCTTTTTGCCCATCCTTACGCGATGGCAGTTATCACTAATGCGCACATCATCGATAATGACTCTCGTCATTGTGGTGTACTCGATAATTGCGCAGGCATGGCCGAGTCTGTCGCACTCGGCCTGGAAGACCTTCCGACGGGGGCTTATTTTCTTAGAGGTCGCAGTTCCTGCGGTGCGGCAGCTGCCTATCGCGCCGAAGTATTCCGATCATTCTCTCCGCTCCGCGACGGGCTTTATGCCGAAGACGATCCGGCCGCATTTCGGGCCATGCTGCTTGGAACCTGCGATTTCTTACCCGAGCCTCTTGTGCATTGGCGCCGGCATGCGAATAATCTTAGCTACGGAACCGGCGCCCGGCGTGGCCCCGAGATGGCAGTTCATTTCCGTAAATGCGAAGCGATGGTCGATCAGATGCTCGCCGATGCCGCCGAGTGGAAATCCCGGAATGTGGGCAGGCTTGGACTCGGCATTGATCATGCGGTCTCCAGCTTTCGCTTTCATAAGGCGAAGTGGGCGCTTTGGGCAGCTGCGCACGAGCAAGGCGTTAGTTTATCTGCCTTCTTCTCGGCCGCTAAGGACATGGCGGAGAGTCGACCTACGCTCTATGAATTCATGAAGGAAGCGTGGCGACCAGCCTTTAGGATGTTCATGCCTTTCTCCTTACAACGGCGCATGGTGAAATGCCGTTCAAGCAGATGAAAGTCGGCATCTACATCGACCGCATGGACCTTCGGGGCGGCGCGCAGCGCGTAGTCTCGAACCTGTGCCATGGCTGGGTCCGCCATGGCTGGGAGGTCCACCTCCTCATCGTCAGCGGCGACAGCGCCGCTTTCCCGGTCCCGGAAGAAGTGAAGCAACATGTGCTCGCTTGTCGACACAAGCGCCGCGGCCTACTCGGTCTCTGGGACAACTGGCAACACGTCCGGGCACTCGGGCGAGTGGTGACGGCGGAGGGACTCGACGCTGTTCTCGCGGTTTCGGCGGTTGCCAATATCCATCTTGCCCAGGCTGATTTTCCAGGGCGGGTCGTCCGGGTCGGTTCGGAGCACAGTTATGCCCCGCATTTCCCGCTACCCTTTTATAAGGAGCGGTTCCGTCGGTGGGCGTACCCGCAGTTGGACGCCATGGTCACTCCTACGCGCGAGGCCGCCGATTATCTTGCTCAGGCGTATCCGGGCGCACGGACCCAAGGCATCCCGAATTGGCTTACTTGGCCACTGCCTAAAGGAGACGGCAACACAGGTGCCGTCACCCGCCGCCCGGGACGCAAGACCTTCCTCGCTTGTGGACGCTTCGACAAACTCAAGGGTTTCTCGGGCCTCATCACGATGTTCGACGGACTGAAGCAACGCCTTCCTGATTGGGACCTTGTGATTGTCGGCGACGGCGAAGACCGGGACTTGCTGAAAGCTCAAGTCGCCCAAGCTAAGCTCGGCGGCCGGGTGATCTTCCCCGGCTGGGTCGCCGACATGGAGTCCGTCTTCCGTTCGGCTGACGTCTTTGTCTTCCCTTCTGTCTCGGAAGGTTTCGCCCTCGTACTCGCCGAAGCCATGGCCTGCGGCCTTCCTTGCGTCTCCTACGACTGCAAAGTCGGCCCATCGGAGATCATCCGTGATGGCGTCGATGGCATTCTGGTTCCGGTCAGCGATGAGGCCGCTTTCTCGGCGACCATGCTGCGATTAGCTGAAGATGAGACCGAACGTCGACGTCTGGCCGCGGTCTGCCCGCAGATTTTGACCCGGCTCTCCGAAGACGCCATTCATCCACTCTGGGCGCAGGTCCTCGGACATAAACGATGAGTCTCGTCGTCCTCACCAATATCCCGACCCCTTACCGTACAGCGTTTTTCGACGCCTTGGCGGA
>CALEEU010000368.1 GCA_937875975.1 uncultured Opitutia bacterium
CGGCGTCGACGATCTCGAGCGGCGAGATCTGGCCGAAGTGCAGGTAGGGCGAAAGGCGCGACGTGCCGTCGAGCTTGGGGATGTCGCGATTGGTCGGATAATTCTTCACCGGAGCGGCGACGAAATCCTTCAGGCGCTTCTCCGCGCCTTTACGCGTCGGGTCCCAGGCGGCGGGGAACTCGCCGTCCCACTTGATCTTCGGGAGGAGTCCGAGTTTCGCGACCGCGACCGATTTGAGAGGCTTGTCGAAAGGCGTGAGCTTCTTCGGGGCCTTGAGGGGGATACCGAACTTGAGGTTCGCGAGGCAGTTCTTCCAGAAGGGGGTGAAGACCTGGAAGGGATTACCGGCGAGGGTCTTTACGAGATGCGGTTCGTGCAGGAGGTTGCCGTTGAACGACTCGGCCTTCACGCCGGCGTTGCGCAGCGAGGTCTTCACCTGGGTGTCACGCTCGATGATCAAGGGTTCATGACGACGATTCCAGGTGACGAGTTCGGCTCCGGTTTCTTTCACGAGCTGCTTGAGTTCGGCGAGCGAGTCGCCGTGGCGGATCACGAGCGGAGAGCCGACCTTTTCAAACTGCTCGGCGAGATCTTCCAAGGCTTGGTGCAGCCACCAGTTCGACGCGCCGCCGGGCTGCCAATGTCCCTCGGCCTGCGGGTCATGGATGAAGACCGGGATGACCGGGCCGCCATGCTTCACCGCCGCCTCAAGCGACGGATTGTCGGCGAGTCGAAGGTCCAGGCGAAGCCAGACGATGGCAGGGGAAGGCATGGCGTGAACCTAACGGCCGAGAGGAAGAGTGCAAATGTGAGAACTGAATAGGGGTAGGGGTGGGGGTAGGGGTAGGCCTGATGAGCTGCCGTGCAAAAGTGCAAACCGGAGCGATGCTCCTGTGCAAAGGTGCAAAAGTGCGGCGCACAGTGGGTAGGGTCGGGACCGCGTCACGACCTAGGGTGTGTTAGGTAGGGTTGAGCGCCTCGCTCAACCGCGGCTGACCGGGCCGTTCAGTCCTACCTATTCAGTCCCTTCAGGAATTCCCCCGGGGTTCGGATGGGCAGGCCGTACACGGATGAACCCAAGAGGTCGTGGAAGTCATCGCGGTCGAGGGTTAGGAGAACGTCAGCTTTCAGGGTCAGAGCGGTAATGACGACGGGCCGGTCTTTGATGGCACGGTAGATAAGCGGTCGATCCAAGACCAGGTGCGTGCCAACCACGGTCAGGGCTGGTTTGATGATTCGTCTCCAGTGCTCCGCGGCTTTCGGGCTGAGCTTCGGAAGGTTATGCTCGGCTTCACGCACGCAGTAGGCCGATGTCAGCAGGATCCATCCTCCGCGCTTTGCCGACATAATCAGCAGACGCGAGGCCCCTGACGTAGAACCGGCCGCGGCCAGTAATACGCTCGAATCGAAGAATAGCCTCACTTCTTCCGGCGGAAGGCCTTGAGCTCTTTGGCGTCGGCCTCGTCGTTGAGTACCCACTGACGAATGGTCGCCTTAGGGATGTCGCGGATGGGCATGGCCACGGCCGACTGGAGGAAGAGTCCGCCGTCGCGTTCTTCGACAATCACCAAGGGCGAAGCGACTTGATCGAGCTTGAGACGGCGACGGAGTTCGGGCGGCAAGGTCAAGGTGCCGCGCTTGCTGATGGGCAGGGTGTAAGTCATGCCGTTATGCTGTATTGCCGTAATGCGGTATCAAGCGGGAAGAGACCTCAGGCGGGGCCTTCGCAGGGGGCGCGGTGACACGTGGGCATGTGGGCACGGGGAATGGCCAAAGGGAGACCGGAAACCGGATAGGATGCTACGGATCATAGGTAGGGGCGCCACTGCGTGGCGTCCGTGGGCGGACGGACATCGGAATGTCCAAGAATTCTGCCCGGCTTACTTATCTGACGCTGCGAACGGACGCGACGCAGTCGCGCCCCTACCCAAGGCAGCGCTGCGTTTTCTGGGCCTCCGGGCCTCTGGTCAACCGGGCCTCTTGGCTTCCCCCTTGTCCACGTGTCACCGTGCCCACGTGCCCCCTGCGACGCGCTCCGCGCGTCGCGCTTACCAATTATAGCTCTGCTTCTTCTTCACGCGGCGGGCGAACTCGACGAGGAGCTGGACGGACTGCTCGACGACGTTGAGGTCGACGACTTCGCCGGGGGTGTGCATGTAGCGGAGAGGGATGGAGAGCAGACCGCAGGCGACGCCGGGGCCAGCCATCTGGATGGCGCGGGCGTCGGTGCCGGTCGGACGCGATTCAGCGCCGATCTGGTAAGGGATATCGATCGCCTCGGCGGCTTCGACCATCTGGTCGTAGACGATGGGGTTGATGTTCGGACCGCGGGCGATGATCGGTCCGCCGGAGAGCGTGAAGCGACCGAACTTGCGGTTATCGGCATCGGGGTGATCGGTGGCGTGACCGACGTCGACGGCGATGGCGACCTGCGGGTTGATGCCCTGGGCGGAGACCTGCGCGCCACGCGTGCCGATCTCTTCCTGGGTGGTGGCCACGGAGACCACGCGGGCGGCGAGCTTCTTCTCCTTCGAGAGACGGCGGAAGGCTTCCATGCACACGTAGGCGCCGGCCTTGTCGTCGAACGCGCGGGCCACGCCGATGCTGCCGCGGAGGATCTCCGGGCCGTCGGTGTAGATGGCAGGATCGCCGATGCGGACGATCGCGAGGGCGTCGGCGCGGTTGTTCACGCCGATGTCGATCCACATATCATGACGCTCCGGGACGCGCTTGCGGTCCTCGGGCGAGAGCAGGTGGACGGCGCGCTTGCCGGTGATGCCGAGCACGGGGCCGTTGCGGGTGAGGATGTGGAGACGACGGCCGGAGGGGATGATCTGGTCGTGGCCGCCGAGGAATTCGAAGTACAGGTAGCCCTTGTCGTCGACGTGCGAGATGATCAGGCCGATCTCGTCGATGTGGCCGGCGAACATCAGGGTGGGGCCGCCGTCGCCCTTGAGCTCGGCGATGCGGTTGCCGAGCGCGTCCTTGGAATACTTGTCGGCCGACTTCTCCACGTGGTCGTCGATGACCTTCTGGGCCGCGAACTCATGGCCCGTCGGGGACTTCGCCTCGAGCAGTTCCTTCAGGAATTCAGGGTAAGTGGTCGGCTTGGCAGGCTTTTTGGACATAGGGGAGTTCTACCTGTCCGGGACGGAAAGTCGAGCGAGGGCTCGATGGCGAGCCCTCGCAGGGGACACGTGGGCA
>CALEEU010000369.1 GCA_937875975.1 uncultured Opitutia bacterium
CCCGATGAGAAGGATAAACGCCACGGCCAAGCCATCGCGGCCGCCTCCCTCCCCGCTCTCAGCCGATGATTTCCCTGAACCCTCTCGCGCGCCTCGTAACCCCGGACGGCAAGACCGGCCCAGACGCCATCAGCCGCACCACCCACCTGGGTATCGGAGCGCACCAAGATGACCTCGAGTTCATGGCCTTCCATGGCATCCTCACCTGCTACGATCGGACCGATCGCTGGTTCGGAGGGGTGACAATCACCGACGGACGCGGCAGCTCGCGGGCCGGCCAGTTCAAGGATTGGACGGACGACCAGATCGCCGCCGAACGCATTCGCGAGCAGGAAGCCGCCGCGGTCATCGGCCAATATTCCTTCGTCGCCCAGCTGGGCTTCGGCAGCGCCGCCGTCCGCGACGCCCAGCAGTCCGCCGTCCGCGACGACCTCCGCCGCATCCTTGAAGCTAGCCGACCCGAAGTCGTCTACCTGCATAACCTCGCCGACAAGCACGATACCCATGTCGGTTGCGCGCTCCGCTGCATCGAAGCCATGCGCCAATTGCCGCAAGCAGATCGGCCGAAAAAGGCCTACGGATGCGAAGTCTGGCGTGATCTCGATTGGCTCGTCGACAGCGAGAAGACACCCATGCCCGTCTCCACACGCCCGGAACTCGCGCGCACCCTCAACGAGGTCTTCGCCACCCAGATCGCCGGCGGCAAGCGCTACGATCTCGCCGTCCTTGGTCGCCGCACGGCCAACGCGACCTTCAGCAACGCCCATTCTGCCGACCAGGAATCGGCCATGCAGTGGGCCATGGACCTCACGCCGCTCATCCAGGACGACTCCTTGGACCCCGTCGCGTATACGGTCGGTTTCATCGATCGCCTCAAAGCTGACGTGACCGCACGCATCCGCAAATCCCTCTGACATGAAACCCACCCTCCTCGTCCTCGCCGCCGGCATGGGTAGCCGCTACGGCGGACTCAAGCAGATCGACCCGATGGGACCTTCCGGCGAGACCATCCTGGACTACTCCGTGTTCGACGCCCTCCGCGCCGGCTTCGGCAAGGTGGTCTTCATCATCCGTCCGGATTTCGAGAAAGACTTCCGCGAACGCATCGCTGCGAAATTCGCTGGCCGCATCGAAGTCGGCTTCGCCTTCCAGACGATCGATCAACTGCCCGTCGGCTTCTCGGTCCCGGCCGGTCGCGAAAAGCCCTGGGGCACCACCCATGCAATCCTCTGTGCCCGCGATGCCGTGACGACGCCCTTCGCGGTGATCAATGCCGACGACTTCTACGGCCGGGATTCTTACGCGACGCTCGGCCGCTACCTCGCCGCCGTCTCCAATGAATCCACGGCTTACGCCATGGTAGGCTTCACGCTCAAAAACACCCTCTCCGAACATGGCACCGTCGCCCGCGGCGTTTGCCAAACCGACAACGCCGGTAATCTGACCGACATCCAAGAGCTGACGAAGATTGCCAAACTCGCGCACGGAGCTGAACACCGCGGAGACGATGGCCAAGTGGTGGCACTCACTGGCGAAGAACCTGTTTCGATGAACATGTGGGGCTTCACTCCCGCGATCTTCCCGCAACTCGAAGCCGATTTCCGCGCCTTCCTCGCTGCCAAAGGGTCCGAAATGAAAAGCGAAGCCTATATCCCGATGTCCGTCGGTGCTCTTATTCGCGCTAGCCAAGCGACCTGCCAGGTGCTGCGTTCAGACTCAACCTGGTTTGGCGTCACCTATCGCGAGGATAAGCCCATTGTCCAGGCCAGCATCGCGCAGCAGGTCAGTAGCGGTGCCTACCCTTCTTCCCTCTGGGCGTGATGATGACGACTGCCGCCGGACATGATGCCTTCGCCATTGCGCACAAGTTTGTGCTCTCCGGGGAAATCGTATCAGCCTCCCCTTACGGCAGCGGCCATATCAACGATACCTACAAAGTGGACGTAAAGACCGACGACGGTCCTCGTCGTTACGTGCTCCAACGCATCAATCACGACGTCTTTCGCCGGCCGGACGAGCTCATGGCCAACGTGGAACGCGTCTGCACCCACGCTTACTCCAAGCTAAAGGAGACGGGCGAGCCGAACGCTGAGCGTCGTACGCTCCGACTTATCCCCACCCTCGACGGCAAGGCCTGGCACGTCGACGCAACCGGCAATCGCTGGCGTTGCTATCACTTCATCGAAGGCGCCACGGGCCATGACGTCGTGCGTTCAGCGGAACAAGCTTACGCCGCCGCCAAGTCATTCGGCGCCTTCCAGTCTTTGCTTGCCGATCTGCCCGGCGGCCGGCTCCACGAGACCATCCCGGATTTCCATCACACTCCGGCTCGCTTCGCCCGCTTCCAGCACGCCCTGGCGCAGGACGCCCATGGCCGGGCCGCCGCCGCCGTACCCGAGATCGCCTTCGCCTTGGCCCGCGCCCACGATGTCAGCGTCGTCGTCGACGCCCTGCGTGACGGCACCCTGCCTGAACGCGTGACGCACAATGACACCAAGTTGAACAACGTCCTGTTGGACGATATCACCCAGGAAGGTGTCTGCGTCATCGACCTCGACACGGTGATGCCCGGCTCCGTGCTCTATGATTTTGGCGACCTCGTTCGTACGTCGACGTCCCCCGCAGCCGAAGATGAGACCGACCTCGCCAAGGTTCGGATGCAGCTTCCCATGTTTGAGGCCTTGGTCAAAGGCTACCTCGAATCTACCCGCGGGTTCCTGACGCCGAAGGAGAAGGAACTGCTGCCTTTCGCGGGCAAACTCATCACCTTGGAGATTGGCGTACGCTTCCTGACCGACTGGCTGGAGGGCGATACCTACTTCAAGATCAAGCGCCCAACGCACAATCTCGACCGGGCACGTTCGCAGTTTAAACTCGTCGAATCCATCGAAGCTCAGCTCCCCGTGATGCAGGCGCTCGTCGCACGCGCATGAGCAAGCGCGTCCTCATCACCGGCGGCGCGGGCTTCATCGGCTCCCACCTGGCACGTCATTTCGCCGAGCAAGCCGAAGTCACGGTGCTTGATGACCTGCGTAGCGGCCATGCCCGCAACCTCGACGGCGTCCGTTGCCGCTTCCTCCAAGGCTCCATCCTTGATGACGTCGCCCTCAAGCAGGCCAGCGCCGGGGCCGAGGAAGTCTATCATCTGGCCGCCATGATCTCCGTATCGGAGTCCGTCGCCAAGCCCGCTGAGTGTGCCAAACTGAATACCGAAGGCACCCGGCGTGTTCTCGATGCCGCCCTAAACGCAGGCGTCCGTAAGGTCGTCCTAGCTTCCTCCGCCGCCATCTATGGCGATAACCCGACCGTGCCGAAGCTCGAGTCGATGACGCCCGAGCCCAAATCCCCCTACGCCGAAACCAAACTCGCCGGGGAGAAACTGCTCGAACAGTACACCCGAGCCCATGGCCTCGGCACCACGAGCCTACGCTTCTTCAACGTCTTCGGCCCGCAGCAGGACCCTCGTTCCGCCTACGCCGCCGCCGTGCCCATCTTCATCGCCAAGGCTCTCCGTGACGAACCCATCGGCATCCATGGCGACGGCGGTCAGACGCGCGACTTCATCCACGTGGCCGATATCGTCGGAGCACTCGCCTATGCGGGTGACTCGAAGGATATGTCCGGCACCTACAACGTCGGCTATGGTCAAAGCCAGTCCATCCTCGCACTCGCCCAAGAGATCATCCGTCTCACCGGCTCCAGATCCACCATCGAGCACCTTCCGTCCCGCGCCGGCGATGTCCGTCATTCACTCGCATCGACCACACGGCTTCACTCCGCGGGATGGAAACCGCAGTCCACCGTCAGCTTAGGGCTGGCGGAGACCATCGCCGCCTTCCGCCAGCTTAAGGCGTGACGACCAACGTCGTGCGCAGGAGTTCCTCCTGGCCGTCGTTGAGATTCAGCCAGACGTCGTAGGTGCCGGGCGGCGGGAGCCGGAGATGGAAGGACAGCGTCGGGTTAGGGGCATACTCAGCGCCTTCGAGCGTAGGATGCATGTGCGCGTAACCGGCCAGACGGCGATCGGCGGAGAAGACGACCACGTGACCCAGCGCGCCCATGATCGGCTTCAGTTTGAGCGGTTTACCTTCGGGACCAGAAAGCTTGATGCGCAAGGCCGACGAGGTATTGGCCTGCGTTGAAGAAGCCTCCATCGAAAGGATGATATTACGCGGCGGCACCACCACGGCGCCGAAAGGTGACGAGGCCTTGACCTCAGTCTGCGCGAGCATCACGCGTGAGGTCCGTACATCCGAGAAATCGACGTAGACCTCAAGATCGGCACCCCGGAGCTTTGCGGGCATGTCGAAACGCCAGAACCCGTCGGCACCCGGCACAGGATGAAGGTGGGCGTAGTCACGATTACCGCCGACCTGACGGAGATGAAGGTGGACCTTCTGGGTGTGCGAGACGGCGACCTCATGGGCGTAGTACGGGTGACCATCGTCCTTGAGGAGTTGGATTTCGCCCTTAGCGCCGTCAGGAGAGAGTGAGACCTTGAGTGCTACCGGGAAGCGCAACGCCTTGGGCGAATAGAAATTGGCCTCCTCGTTGAGCCCACAGAACTCGATGCCGTCAACAATGACCGGCTGGTGGTCGGCATGGAGAAAAGCGCACTGGGTGTCGGGCAAAGCCCGCAAGCCGAAGAAGGCTACAATGGCCAGGGCGCTGATGAGCAGGATTTGCCGCTGTGGTGTCATCGGGATTTCGTACCGGCGGTACCGGAAAGCTTGAGCAAGCGAGCGGCGATATCCTCGGCGTCGAAGGAAGGCCCTTCGCTGCGATAGGTGATGCGCCCTTCGGGACTGATCACGATCAGGGCGGCGTTATGGACGATGGTACCGTCATCGCGCAGCGTCTGGATGCCGTAATGGCGCATGAGATCCTTGATCTGGGCTTCATCACCCGTCAGGAAACGGTGGCGGACATGATCGATGCCATAACCGTCGGCATAAGCGCGCAAGACGCCAGGGGTATCCGTCTCGGGATCAAAGGTAATGGTGACCAGGCGCACGTTGGCGGCGCCGGGCAGCTTAGCCAGCGCATCGCCGAGCTGCTTCATGCAACTGGTGGAAGCGGGACACATGCGAGCGACCCGGCAGCTGGTGAAGACGAAATTCAGCGCAATCGGATGACCTAGCAAATCCTTCTTCATGACCAAACGGCCGGCTTGATCCCAAAGAGCCATGTTGGGCATGAGTTCATTCGGCATGCGCGTGACCATGCGCCCCTTATCGGCCGTCTCCCGGCGGAGCACATCGGTGACTTCGGCGACCTGACGCAATTCCTCGGCGTCGGCCGAGACGACTCCGCGGGCTTGGCTTTCCTTGCCCTCCATCACCACTTCATAGCGGATGGTCCGGCCGACCCAGCCCACCTTGCGGTCGCCTTCGGAGAAACGGCGAAGGAAAACCGTCTCACCCTTGGGGGGAATAATCTTCGCCCAGCCATCGGCCGAGACAGATGCTACCTTGCCGGATTCGGGGGCGGCGGATAGTCTGGCTACGGCCAAGAAAAAGAGGCAGGTGCGAATCATGTTAAGAGATGCTCTGCGGAAGGACCAAGGAGCAGCTCAATCATGCCATGTCGAACGCCATAGTGAGAAAGATGGAAGGATTCCGCACCTGTCAGGTCGGCCAGCACGCAAAGGGTGATCAAAGCCGCCGGCATGATGTCGGCCCGATCCGCCGGGATTCCCGGGATCTTGCGACGGGCGTCGAGGTCGAGTGCGCACATGCGGTCACGCAGCTCACGGATGCGCAGGACGGGTAGACGGCCGCCGACCGGAGGCTCACCCATCGCCTCGAGATGCAGGGCGACGGCCGCAAAGGCACCGCCAGCCCCGATAATGAGGTAGTTTTCGGCGGCATTGGCCGGAATGACCGTCTGGAGGACACCCATGAGATGGGTGCGAATCGATGCCTGATCGAGTTCGTCGACGATACCGGCTCCTCCTCGGAGATAACCGTTGGTCATGCGGACCGAACCCAAAGGAAAACTACGGGCCAGCACGTAATGCTGTCCGCGAAGGGCGGTAACCTCGAGGCTGCCGCCACCGAGATCGAAGGCCATGATGTTAGCGTACGCCTTGTAAGCAGGATCCGCCCGCACGCCGGAACCTGCGAGGCGGGCCTCGACTTCGCCGGAGACAATCGTGAGCGGCACGCCCGTCACGGCACGTACCGTTTCGGCGAAGACCTGGCGGTTGGAGCATTCCCGGACGGCACTCGTGCCGAGAACGGTAAAACGCGTAGCCCCCTTGGTGCGGGCGAAATCGAGCAGACGTCCGATCGCCGCCGCGGCGGCGGCCTGGGTGTCGGCCGAAAGCGGGTCGCCCGGATGGATGTCTTGCTGCAGACGGACGGATTCGGTCAACCGACCGAGCTCGCGACGATCCTGCTCGTCCACGATGGCAACCTTGATGGAGTTGGAACCTACGTCGACAACGGCGATAGCAGACATGTTCAGAAGAGAAATTGCCCCTTGAGGCCGCCAAAGAAATGAACGCCGTCCTGCGTCTCGAATTCCTTCGTGCGGGCCGCGATGAAATAAGTCGCGGAGCAGGAGTAAACCTGGAAGGTCGTACCGACCGCACACTGCAGCACGATGGGCGAACGGGTGACCCCGCGGGATTCACGGAAGTTCGAGCCATCGGTCGCATAATCGCGGACGACGACCTCGACTTGAGAGTCAACGAACGCCCAGTAGGAGAAGTTCGGGCGGGATGCGGGCGACCTCAGCGCATCAATGGGGTCGTAACCGTTCGAGTGGCGGATGAAGGAATGGCCCCACGATTTGTCCAGGTTGATACCCCATCGTAATTGGGCCCCTAGGACCACCGCGGTGCGCACGGTGCCGAGCTCGACGACCCCGCGAGCAATCAGGTCGCGATAACCACGGCCGGATGAATCTAGGTCGAAGCGACGGCGGAACTCGCCGTCCACATTGATCAAAAGCTCGTCGGGCAGTTGCGTACCCCATCCGGAGGACTGCGGGGTACCGATGAGGTCATGGAATTTATTCTGAATCGTCGCCCCGCCAGCCGAAGGGCCGATGACGCCAAGCTTAGCCTCCACGGAGAACATGCAGTCCCGGCGACCACCGCGATCCAGGATGGCGCCATAACCCCAGCCGAGATAAAGTGCGCCCGAATACGGCATGTCATCGAGCGAAGGATTAGGGTTCGTCGTATCCGCCGGCGTATTGATCTCTTGGGTGAGCGAAAAGAAGGTATGATCGCCGCGATTGATCGCGATCTTCAGACCTTGGGTGTAGTAACGATCCTTGTTCTGCGGAGCGAACTTGTCGTTCTCTTCGGTGACCGAGACGACCCAAACGGACCGCGGCGCAAGGACAGCAGGGACTTCGGCGGCCTGGGCGGAGGTGGCGGCCAAGACAAAGGCCATGAGACGTGAAGTCGACATTTCTGAAACATCAGCAAAGGGCATCCGCAAGGGGGCGTCCACGCCTTTCTGACTTGTGAACATCGGCTCGCCCAAGTATTTGACAGTCAGGATGTCCCATGCTCCCACAGGCTTACCTTTTGCCCGGACGGAAGTCCTGGCCGATGGCACCGCCTTGGTCACCATCGGCGGCGCCTGGGAGCTGAATCAACCGCTCCCGCCGATCGTCATCAAGGGAGATCGGGCCAAGGTCGTTGCCGAAGGGCTTACCGATTTCGACTCGTCGCTCCCGGCCTGGCTTTACGCCAACTTCAAGAATATCCGCCAGCTGGATATCTCCACTCTCCCTGCCCGTCTCCAGTCCCTCGTGCAGATGGCGGAAAAGGCCTCATCCGACCACGCCCAATCCGACCAAGCAGGCCTACTCGAGACTTTTGGAAATTGGGGCGTCGAAAGCGGTAGCTCTTGGGCCCGTGCCTTTGAGCATATCGGCCACACCGCCTTAGGCTTCCTCAAAATGCTCGTCGGTCGGGCCAAGGTGAATTGGGGAGACTTCACGCTCCAGCTGCAGACCGCGGGCGTCGATGCTCTACCCATCGTCGCGCTCTTGGGCTTTTTGACTGGACTCATTATGGCCTACGTCGGCCTCATCCAGCTCCGCCAAGTCGGCGCGACGGTCTATGTCGCGAACCTCGTCTCCCTCGCCATGACCCGCGAGATGGGCGCATTAATGACCGGTATCATCGCATGCGGACGCACTTCGACGGCCTACGCCTCGCAGCTCGGCAGCATGAACGTCAGCCAAGAGACCGACGCACTGCGCGCCCTAGGCATCAACCCCATCGAGTACCTTGCCCTGCCCCGCATCCTGGCCGTCACACTGATGGTGCCACTCCTCGCGGTCTTTGCCACCTTCATCGGTATCTTCGGGGGTATGATCGTCGCCTGCGCCGGCGACCTCAGCATCGAACAATACCTGACGCAGGCCATCCGAGCCATCACCTTCAAGAGTTTCCTGGTCGGCTTCATCAAGTCTATCGCCTTCGGCTTCATCGCCGCTTGGGCCGGATGTTATCGCGGCTCAGTCGCCAAGCGTTCCGCCCTCGGCGTCGGCGAGGCCGCCACCTCCGCCGCCGTGCTGGGCATCACCTTCATCGTGATCTTCGATGCGATCTTCGCCGTGATCTTCAACCTATTCGACCTGTGAGCGAGACACCCGACATCCTCACCTGCACGGATCTGGCCATCGGCCATGGTAAGACCGTGATCATGGATCGGCTCAACCTGTCCCTAGCCCCCGGCAAGATTCTCGCGATTGTCGGACCCAGCGGCTGCGGCAAGAGCACGCTCATGCGCGCCCTCGGCGGACTAGACGAACCACTCGGCGGCAAGACCACGCTCATGGGCGTCGACCTCGCTACGGCGAGCGGACAGGAGCGCCAAGACATCCTTCGCCAGAGCGGCTTCCTTTTCCAAGGTGCCGCGTTGTTCTCCTCGCTCACCCTCCGCGAAAATATTGAGATGCCCATGCGCGAGTTCCTCAAGACTCCCCGCAAGGACATCCGCCAGCTGGCCGAATACAAACTGGCCCTCGTCGGCCTGGCTGATGCCATGGACAAACTGCCCTCAGAAATCAGTGGCGGCATGGCCAAGCGTGCTGGCATCGCCCGCGCCATGGCCCTCGACCCGGCCGTCATCTTCCTCGACGAACCCAGCGCCGGCCTCGATCCGTTGAGTTCCGGACGCCTCGACGAGCTCATTCTCCGCCTCCGCGAAGCCTACGGGACGACCATCATTCTGGTCAGCCACGAGATTCCCAGCATCCTGCGAACTGCCGACTTCTGCGTTTATCTCGACCCCGACACGGGCACCATGGGTGCCTATGGCCCCCCGAAGGGCTTCCTTCAGGCTGGCAATTCGCCGAAGGTACACGCCTTCTTTAGCCAAGCACGTTTCGACTGACCATGCGTAGATCCGCCAACATGACACTTATCGGGGCCTTCGTGGTCGGAGGCATCCTGCTCATCATCGCCGCCGTGGTCCTGCTCGGGGCCGGTTCCTTCACGGGCGCCAAGCCCGCCGCAATCGCCTATTTCGAAGATTCGGTCAGTGGTCTGGATATCGGCGCGCCGGTCAAATTCCGCGGCGTCAGCATCGGCAAGGTCAGTCAAGTCCTCCTGCGCACCTCAGGCCAATCGGCGTCCGACTACTCCGTCCCAGTGGTCATGGAGTTCTCGCCCGACCTCCTCACCCGCCGTGGCATCGATCAAGCCCTACTCCAGAAGCAAGGCCTGCGCCTCTCCATCGAGAAAGGCCTTCGCGCCAAGCTGCAGCAGCAGTCGGTGATCACCGGCGTGCTCTACGTGGAGTTAGATTACCTTCCCGATACTGCGTACAAGCTGCACGACCCGAAGGGCGAACTGCCCGAGATCCCGACCCAGCCGTCCAACCTTGGCGCACTGACCAAGGCCGTGGCGCAGACGTTAGATCAGCTCAGCCGAATCGACTTCGTTTCAATCACGAAAAAAGTGGATTCAATTCTCACCCGGATCGACAAGGGTGCTTCGCAGATTGAGTTCGAGAGGATCAACGGCAACCTGGTCCAAGCCTCCTCCAATATCTCTAAGATTACCGGCGACCCCGCCATCGCCCGTGCGGTCTCCGACTTCTCTGCCGCAATGCAAGGCATCGACGTCCTCGTCAAACGCCTCAGCGGCAAGGTCGACCCGGTGACCGACGACATCAAGGCGATGGCGACCGCTGGCCGTAAGGCCCTCGAACGACTGAACGAAACCTCCGAGAATCTCCGCACACTCACCAAGCCAGGTTCGCCCGCCCGTCGCGACCTCGACCAGGCTCTGGCCGACGTCTCCGAGGCAGCGCAGGCAATCCGCTCCCTTGCTGACTTCATCGAACGTAACCCTGAGACCATCATCCAAGGTCGCAGCAAATCGCCGTCTAAAGATGCGAAGCCCAAGGAGGAGCCGGCCGCTAAATGAAATCCCGCGTCCTGTTGCTTGGCCTGTCCGCGCTCCTGACCGGCTGCATCATCTTCGATAAGAAGAGCGAAGCCGTTACCTTCCACCAGCTCGCCTCACCGGCCGCCGTCACGACCCGTGCCGCCCCGATTCTGTTCGTCCCCCGCGCCATCATCCCATCGGCCCTGCGGCGCCCGAACGTCGTGCTGATCGATGATACCGGATGGGTGCGCATCGAAGATGCCCACCGCTGGATCGCCCCACTCGACCGAGCCATCCCTGAAGCCGTCGGCCGCCACCTCACCTCGCTGACCGGATTACCCTCTTCCACGCAGTCGCCGGCCGAGGAGCATCTCGTGCTCCTGCTGACCGTCGATAAGATGGAAGTCTTTACTCCCGCTGGCCCAGAACGTTCGATTTTTTCTATTCCTGGAACGGCTCCGAATACGGATACCGCCACCCTGCAGCTCACGTTCCGCCTCGAGAAATCCGACGGTACCCTCGTGACCGCCAAGACGCTTTCGCAATCCCGTCCGCTCAAGGAACGTACGCCGACCGAATTCGAAAAGGCCCAATCGGCGAACCTTGCCGCGATCTCGGCCGAGATCGCCAAGCTCTTGCCGGCCGCCTCCTCGTCGAAATGACCACGCCTTCCGCCCCTCGCCCTGACGGCTTTTCCGAAGCCACCGGTGAAATCTGCTACGACCTTCCCTCGGCCTACATACCGCATCCGGCGACCGGCCTGCTCCACCTGCCCCGCTTCCTCGCCAAGATTCGCAAGCACCTGAAAGGCGAACTTCCGAAGTCCTATCAGCGCAATTTCTGCAAGGGCTTCGATCGCTTCCTCTGTCTCCATCTCGGCGTGGACCCTGAGCAGGTGATCGCCTGCGTCCGCGAGACGCAGACCGAAAGCGAACTCGATAGCCGCCTGAAAGCCCTTTTCCCCACGGACCTTCGTGTCGCCGTCTGGAACCGCGAATTGGTCCAGAAAGGCATGAGCCCGATGGGCCGCGAAGCCCTCGACAGCGCCAAAAGCAAGATGGGCGCCGAGCAACGCACCGACGTGATCTCCTTCGCAGACATGATCGACTTCGACGAAGGACGCATTTTGTGAATACCAACGACCCCCATCCCAACCGCCTGGTCATCCGGGGCATCGCCGCGCTGCTCGCCTGCCTCAAGCACCATCCTAAGGCGTTACGTGAGGTCGTCGCGACCGCTGCCTTCGCACCCAATCTCGCCGAATACGACGCCGCCTTCGCGGAACTCGGCGTCAAGACCCGCATCGTCGGACCGATCGAACTCGTCCAGACGGCCGAAGGCCCCTGCGACGACGTCTGCGCGCTCACCATGCGGCCCGACTTCGGGCTAGCTCGCATCTCCGACTTCGCCGAATGGCGCGAGTCCCGCGAAAGCATCGTCATCGCCGACGGCGTCACCAACGCGGCCGACCTCGCTGCCATTGCCCGTTCGATGGCCGCCTTCGGACTAAAGCGCCTCCTCCTCTCCGGTGGCACCGAGAAACTTTCCTTTCATCCGGAAGCGTGGAATCTGTCCCGCGGCGCTATGGAGCAGCTTCGCCTCATGCGCGCGGCGGCCCTCGGCGGACTTCTGAAGCTCGTCGAAGACCGTTGCTGCGTGGTCGCTCTCTCGCCTGACATCGGCCGGAAAATCGACCTCGCCGTGCCGGTCCGCGTCCCGGGCCGTCACCTCGCCCTGCTTATTCCGGGCGGCAAGCTCGACCCCGACATCCAGCCGCGGGTCGAACATTGCTACCGCTTCCCGGGTCTCGTCGGTCAGCCCTCCCTATCCCTTTCCGAGATCGCCCCGTTGGCTATCGCCTGGTTCGCCTCCACGCCCCAACCCCGCGCCGACGGCTTCCTCTCTCGCAAAAGGGCTCGCCACGCCAAGGACAAGGGTTCCAATCCGACCAGCTAATTCCTCATGTCTCAGCCCCCGCCCGGCAACGGCGAGAACGTCCTCTCGCTCCAGAACATCAGCCGCACGTTCTTCACGGCCCTCCAACGCCAGCATGACATGCTCGCGTTCAGTATCGCCGGACTGCACACGGCAGACCCCAAGGCCTACGAACACTTCTCTTCGGTTTCCCGCGTGATGCCGGTCCCCCAGGCCCACCTGCCACCGGAGCAGATGCTCGCCTATGCCCGCGGTCTGATGATGCGCACGACCGTCAATGATCTGCTGACGCTTTCCTCGGAATGCATGGTGCAGTGCCACCTGCTGTGCCTGTTCATCCGCGAACAAGGCAAGAACCAGCGCCGCGACCCGCTCATCGAGAAGATCATCGCGGACAAGCAGAGCGCCTTCCAGAAGATGAGCCTGCAGGATCGCTTCACGACATTCGAAGAAAATTTCGGTATCGTCTGCGACCTGGAAGACGGCGTCTTCAGCCTCGCGGCCGCTTTGCGCGTGCTCGTCCGTGGTGGCCTTGTCACCAACGACGACATCACCCCGGACGGCTCCCTCACCCTCGAATTTAAGGCAATGAAGGACTTCGAAGTCCCGGCCGAACCGGAAAAAATTCCCGAAGCGGAAGCCGAACTTCCGCCAGGCGTCACCCGCCACGGCATCAGCGACGAGAATAAGCCGAAGACAGTCGCCCGCCTGTCCGACAGCACTCGTACCTTTAAGCCAGGCGAAATGCTGGACCTGACGGACTCCGAACTGCTCGGCCTGAACATCACCGTCGCCAAATTCGTCGACGGCCTGCTCCGCTCCGTCGATCACTTCGGTCGCGCTCAGCTCGGCGAAGGCGCCTAAGCGATGAAAGAGCCCGCGACGATCCCCCGACGCGCCTGGCTCTGGGTCTTCGCGGCCTACCTATTCCAATCTATCCCCGCGGCGGTCCGCGACGAGGCCCTCCCCGTTGCGCTCATGGACCTAGGCTATGCGGACGGTCAGATCACGAAAGCCGTCGCGGCCTTCGGCTTGATCGTCGGTTGCAAGATACTCCTCTCCCCCCTCGTCGCCGGCTTTAACCCGCGGCGATTCATCCTCGCGTCCGAACTGGGCATCGCCGCCCTGCTCGGCGTGCTCGCCTATCACGTAGGCGCCGAGCAATCCTCAACCACCCCGATCATCGGCTGCCTTATCCTGCTGTCCCTGTTTGCGGCCGCCCATGACTTCGCCCTCGATGGCTACTTCGTCGCCTCGCTCGACGACAAAAGCCGCGCGACGCACTCCGGCATCCTTAACGTGGCCACCAAGGTCGGCTTAGTACTGGCAGGTCCAGGACTCATCTGGCTCGTGGGACGTATCATGGACTACGGGCCGCAGACCGCCGACGCCTGGTCGTGGGCGCTGGCAACCGCGGCCATCCTGGCCTTACTGACCTTAGTTGCCAACGCTTGGGGGCTCGCGGCTGAGCCCACCACCTCCGCCGATACGAGCACCATCCGGGATCGCTTCCGTGAGATGCTCGCCGGATTGCGCTCCCTGCTCAGCGATAGGCGACTCATCGCCGTCCTCGCCCTCATCTTGTTCTATCGGGCAAGCGAAGTACACATGGCGCGGATCATCCCGATGTTCGCGAAGTCTACCACGGCGGGCGGCTTAGGCCTCAGCAACGAAACCTATGCGGTACTCCGGATGATGTCGGCCGTCGGCGGCCTGGCGCTCGGCGGCGTCATCGGGTCGCTCGTGGTGGCCAGACTCGGCTTGGCTCGTTCACTCCTCCCACTCGGAGTCACGATGCACCTGCCCTTGATGGCGTTCGCCTGGCTAGCCTATGATGGAAGCCACAACCTTTGGATCATCGGCGGCGTCTTCATCGTGGAGTATATCGTTTACGGCGCCGGCCTCTGCGCACTGATCCT
>CALEEU010000370.1 GCA_937875975.1 uncultured Opitutia bacterium
CATGGCTACGACCAGGCCAAGCTCGTCGCCGAAGCGGTGAACGCCGCCAACGAAGCCGGCCTGAGCGCCAACACCGAGTCGCCCAAGACCACTAAGGCGGGCAAGTTCGCCGTCCATTCGCTCCAGATGAGCTGCCGCAAGGCCGACCTCGCGAGCGTGCTGCGCTTCTACGAAAGCGTGAAGGCGCGCGCGCCGTATCTCGCAGTGGGCAACCTCACCATGACCGCGGAACGCGGCAGCGCGGGCACCGTCACCTTCAAGGCGACCGTCACCGCGTTGGAACTCCTCGGCGCTCTGCCGACTGGCGTGGAGACGGCGGAGCCGGAGGAAGGCAAATAAGAGGGCCCGAGGACAGGAGGGCCGGAGGAAAGAAAGGCCGTGCAAAGGTGCAACTGCGGCGGAGCCGCGTGCAAAAGTGCAAAGGTGAGTGAAGGGGTTGGGGTAGGGATAGGGGTTGGGGCAGGAAAATATTTCGGGTGGCGGGAAGGCAGACGTTCAGGTGCCGGCTGCAGAATCCTGATTGCCGATGGCTGCAATGCCGATTCCCGAGGGGCTGAGGTCCTGGTGGCCGTCACCCGTCACCTGATTATGCTCCCACTTTTGCACCTTTGCACAGGCCGCAGGCCGGTTTGCACTTTTGCACACAGGGTCGGCACGCAGGGCCGACCCTGCCCTCAGAAACTGAAGCTGGAACTGACCTGGAAGACGGCGGAGACGATGGCGAAAGCGATGAAGGCGACGAACGAGAAGGCCACGATGAGCACCGAGGCGGAGATCGTCTGCGAAAGCGTGCCCAGCCAGCGATCGAGTTCGGCGCGATAGGAGCGGGCGATGTCGCGGAGGCCGGGCGCCAGGTTGCCGGTCTGTTCGGCGACAGCGACGCGGTCGAGGAGGAGGCGCGGGAAATAACCCGTGCGCGCGAGGGCCTTCGAGAGACTATCCCCTTCGAGCACGCGGTCGGTCGCCTCGCGCAGCTGCTGGCGGAGGGCACGGTTCGGGGCGGTCTTCTCGGCGAGGCGAAGGGCTTCGGCGGTGGTGATGCCGTTCTCAAGGAGCACCGCGAGCGTCTGGCAGAAGTTGAGGACCGAGACACGCACCACGAACGTTCCAGCGAGTGGCACGCGGAGGAGTAAGGCATCCGAGGCGACGAGGCCCGCCTCGGTCTTACGCCAGTGCTTCACGTAGAAGGCCAAAGCGATCGCGAGGACCAGGAGGAGCGGGCCGAACCAGAGCAGCGTATTCGCGAATCCGATGAGTAGTTTGGTCGAGAGCGGCATCTCGCCGCCGAGCGACTTCAGCAAGGTCTCCAAGCGGGGCAGCAGGAAGAGGACGAAGAAGATAATGACGCCCACCGCCACGAAACAGATGAAGACCGGGTAGGCCATCGCGCTGGCCAACTTACGGCGGAATTCGTTCTGCTCCGTGAAGTGCGTGATCAGGCGCTCCAGGACGTCGCGGATATTGCCCGTGGCTTCACCCGCAGCGATCAAGTTGAGCGTCTGGCCGTCGAAGACCTTCGGGTAGCCCCCCATCGCGACGGAGAGGCTCTGGCCTTCGCCGAGCTTGGACCAGATGCCGGCGCAGAGAACACGGAGGCGGGATTTCTGGAGGCGGAGGGCGAGGAGGCGGAGCGCTTCGCCCGCGGACATCCCGGAGCGGACCAGGTCGGCCATCGCTTCCAAGAAGGGGAGGCATTCGGCTTGGGTCGGCAGCAGATCCTTATCGGCGGGACCGCCTTCGCGGACCGCTTCCTTGGCACGCACGGCGGCGCCAGCTTCCTCGACCTTGACCGGCTTGAGTCCGCGCGCCTGTAGCTTGCGGAGGGCGTCGCGACGCGTCTGCGAGTCGATGGTACCTTCAGTCACGGCGCCCCCGGCGTCGCGCGCGGTGTAGTTGAAGACGGCCATCGCGGCTTATTCGTTCGAGCTCAGGTTACGGACGAGCTCGTCGATGGTCGTGAGACCAGCGGCGACCTTGATCCAGCCGGCCTTGGCGAGAGGGCGCATCCCCTGCTCGATCGCCTTGTCGGTCAACTCGCGGTTGGAGACGCGGCTCACGATGAGGTCGTGCAGCGGCTTCGGGTGGAAGATTTCGAAAACGCCGACGCGGCCGCGGTAACCCGTGTTGCGGCACTTGCGGCAGCCGCAGGCTTCCTTGAGCGACGTCACATCCTTCAGGAAAGATTCGTCCATGCCGAGGGCCTCGAGGGCAGGCAGGACTTTCTTGCGGTCGACCGGGACGGTCTTGGCGCAATCCGCACAGAGGCGACGGACCAGGCGTTGGGCGATGACGAGCTCGACGGCGGAGCCGACGAGGAAGGGCTCGACGCCCATGTCGACAAGTCGCGTGATCGCGCCAGGTGCGTCGTTCGTGTGGAGGGTGGAGAAGACCAAGTGCCCCGTGAGCGAGGCGCGGATCGAGATCTCGGCCGTCTCCAAGTCGCGGATTTCGCCGACCATGATGACGTCCGGGTCCTGGCGCAGCGTGCTGCGAAGGGCACCGGCGAAAGTGAGGCCGATTTCGGAGCGCGTCTGCACCTGATTGGCGCCGGGCACTTCGTACTCGATCGGATCTTCGATCGTCACGATACGGATATCCGGAGAATTGATCGCCTGGAGGAACGCGTTGAGCGTGGTCGACTTGCCGGAACCCGTCGGGCCCGTGACCAGGATGATGCCGTGCGGGTAGTCGAGGACCTTGCGGATCGCGGCCTGCTCATCGGCGTTCATGCCGATGCGGTCCATGTTGTAGGCCTCCTTGCGCTGGTTGAGGAGACGCAGTGAGACCGACTCGGCGTAGATGGTCGGAATCGTCGAGACGCGGATATCGAGGACGTTCTTACCGTCGCGGAAGTTGATGCGTCCGTCCTGCGGGAGGCGGCGCTCCGAGATGTTGAGGCGCGCCATAATCTTCAGGCGCGAGATGATGGCGTCCTGGAAGCGGGCGAGATTATCCGGGAGCGGGATCGCGATCAGGATGCCGTCGACGCGGTAACGGATGCGGAGATTATTTTCCTGCGGCTCGAAGTGGACGTCGGTCGCGCCTTCGGCGACGGCCTGCGAGAGCACCTCAGTCACAAAGCGGACGACCGCGGCATCCTGGTCGGCCTCGACGTCATTGGTGGCCTCGGCGGCTGGGAGGTCATCGCCTTCGTCCTCAAGGCTGCCGGAGCCCACGCCATAGTTCTCGTTGATGAGAGCGCTCACGCGTTCGGGCGGGGCGAGGTACCACTTCGGGCGACGGGCGGCGAAGGTCGCGATCCAGTCGCAGGTATCCGTGTCGGGCGGAAGGGCCGTGACGAGGCGGAGGCGGCCTTCTTCGCCGCCGGGAAGGAGCGTCGGGACGACCTGCGCTTCGGACGCGATACGTGCGGGCAAAATTTTCATCCCCTCGGGATCGATGGCTGGTTCCTCGAGGACTTCGAGGCCCGTGAGGCGAGAGAGTTCGGCGAGCAGCGCGGCCTCGTCGAGGTTGAGCGCCTGCGCGAGGAACTTGAAGCGACCTTCGCGCGGGGTCTCCGCGAACGAAGCACGCACTTCGTCGGTCAGGCGCTCGGCCAGAGCCGAGGGCAGTCCGTGCCGGTCGACGGTCAGCATATTACTTCTTGTCGGGGGCGGCCGGGGCGGCGGGCGCCTTGCCGGGGACGTTATCGATAACCTTCTTCACCTCGGGTCCGATGGCGCTGCTGGCCGCGCGACTGAGGGCGTCGAGGTTGTCGACGGCCGAGCCGTTGAGCACGTAGGGGCGGAGGAAGATGATCAGCTCCTGCTTCTCCTCGAGGTTGGTCGAAGAACCGAAGATATCGCCAATGATTGGAATCGGGCCCAGGCGCGAGGTGGACTTCGTGGTCACCGTGCGCTGGAGGCCGCCGAGGACGACGATTTCGCCGCTCATCGCGCTCACGTAGGAATCGGTGGTACGGCGGCCGATGATCGGCTGGTCGTTACCGTCGAGGATGGTCGAGCCGAGGATGTCTTCGACCGACTGCGAGATCTGCAGTTGGACGGCGCCGTCCTTGCCGATGAGCGGGAGCACCTTGAGGGTGATGCCGATGTCGCGCTGCGAGACCGTGGAGGTGACCTGGCCGGTGGTGGCGGCGACCGAGGAGCCCGTGATGACTGGGCGGGATTCGCCGACGAAGAGCGTGGCTTCCTTATTGTGGGTCGTCGTGATCGCCGGGACCGAGAGGATCTTCAGGTCGCCCTTGCGTGGCGTGGTGACGAGCCCGATCGTGGCGCTCAGGCTGTTGTTGGCGCCGAGGGCGCCCTGCGTCGCGGGAAGGGTGGTCGTCGTCGTGGTCGAGGTGGTGGGCGCGAGGGCGTTGGCGCCATTGACGCCGAAGCCGGCGCCGGTGCCGCCGATGCCGACGAGCTTGCCGTTGGTGACCGTGAGGCCGAGGGTGCTGAAGCCGTTGCTCTCGTTGTCGGAAAGCTTCACCTCGGCGATGACGACTTCGATACGGACCTGCGGGAGGACGATATCGACCTTGTCGATCAGGTCATGGAGCAGGCGAAGGTCATCTTGCGTGCCCGAGACCACGACCGAGTTGCTCCGGACGTCGGGGAGGACGGTGAGGTTGCTGCTGAACTCATCGGCACCCATCTGGGAGGGGCCGGCGGCGGCGGGGGCGGCGGGGGTTGGGGCGCGATTGACGGTGGCGGTGCGAACCGTGTTGCCGGCACGGGCCGCGGCGGTGGTCTGGCCGGTGACGAGGGAGGTGACGAGCGTCGCGACCTGCTGGGCATCGGCGTGGCGGAGGAAGATGACGTCGGTCTTCGTGTTCGGGTTGGACTTCTGGTCGAGCGTATCGATCAGGTTGTCGAAGAAGTCATGCTGGTCGGCCGAACCCATGAGCAAGATCCGGTTGGTGCGCTCGTCGGCGAGGAAGATCGTGCCGGTGCTGAGGCGGAACGGCGCGCCGCCGGAGACCGTGGCGGGCGAACGCAGCATCGAGTTGAGCTTGGTGACCATGTCGGTCGCCATCGCGTTCTTGAGCACGTAGCTCTTCGTGACCACGAGATCGAGCTGCGGCTTGTCGATCTGCATGGTGAGCGTCTCGATCTTCTGGAGGTTGGAGATCGAGTCGGTGATGAGCAGGGCGTTATTCCGGCCGAAGTAGACGGGCGGCGAGGCCAGGGTGGTGTTGAGGCCCGAGGCGATCTGGGCGACGAGCTCCTGGGCGTTGGCGTGCTTGAGCGTGAAGATCTTGGAGGCGATGCGGCCGCTGGGGGGCAGCGAGAGCACGGAGCCGGTGATGAGCTGCGGCGACTCGGCCTTGGCGACGAGGTTGGGGACGACCTTGAGGAACTTGTCGCCCTGCTGGATCACGGCGATGCCGTTGAGGTTGAGGAGGGTCTCGAGGGCGAGGAGCGCTTCGTCGCGAGTGATCGAAGCCGGGAGCGAGAGCGTGTAGACGCTGGCCGGGAGGGCTTGCGGGCGGAGGATGGATTTGCCCGTCCAGCGCTGCATCAGGTCGAGGACCTGGGCGATGGTCTCGTCGCGAAGGATGACCGGACCGACTTGGTCTGAGCCACTGAGACCAGGGAGCGGGACGGCAGCGACGACGCCGGCGACGGGAGCCGGTGAGGCGGCAGGGGCCGGAGCGACCTGCGCGAAGCTCAAGGTCGGCGCCAGGGCGGCGGCGAGGAGCAGATAGAAAAGGGGCAGAGAGGCCCGACCTTTTCGTTGGGTCGAAGGAATGCAGTTCACTGGAATAAGGGGTATGACTTGGATAACACCAAACCACAGGAATAGTTCGACGAAAAATCTGGTTTTGTGCGGTTATTTTGGGAGTTAACCCCATGAGGGATAAGGGGCCGACCCTATTGTAGTGAACAAGATTTCACCTTTTACTTGCCAGGCACCCAAAAGATGACATATCAGTCACAAAAGACCCCTTTTATCGATGCGCGAAGACCTCCCCGACTGGCTGGGCAAGCCCCCCCTCCGTGGAACCGACGAATGGAAAGTCTGGTTAGCCAAGTGGCGGCGCTACGCCAAGGCCGAGCTTCGGGATTCGGCGGCAGATGACCCGGATTACGACTACGGCCTCCTCACGGTCGAAGAGCGCTGGCAGGTGGCCCTGAGGCTGCAGGTCCAAGGGCAGATCGAAGCTGGCCGTCAGAACGGCCCCGTGCCGATGTCCTTAGTGCTCGGCCGTAAGGTCAGCGACCTTGACCACGCCGGCGTCGTCGCCTGGCAGGTCGGTCGGTCGGTCGTCTCGCCGATTCCGGACGAAGCCTTCACCCGCGCGCTCGAGTGGAGCAACCAGCGGGAGAACCCGCGGCGCCGGCGTATCTCGCACGGCATCCGCTACGGCTTCATCGCCGGCCTCGGCGGCGAGGCAGCCTCCCCAGCCTGGTCATCGCCCGATTACGTGGCCGCGTACGAAGCCGCCTGGGAACTCGGTAACGCGATCGCGATCGAAGGCGACCCGCGAGGATAAGTTGCGGACGGCCCGCGCCCGGGCAGAGTGTCTTTCCTATAAGCATCCTGATGGAAACCTTCGTTCAAATCATTCTCCTCCTCGCGGTTCTCGGCGTCCTCGCGTACCTTGCCTTCTTCAAGTCCGCCGGCCCAGCGATGGGCGACAAAGGCAGCGAGCTACTGATCGTCGACCTGCGGCGTCAGCTCGGCGAAGCGAACGCCACCGCCGAACGCGAGCGCAATGCCAAGTCCGATGCCCTATCGCGCGCTTCCGGGGCGGAGTCCGCCCGGAATGCCGCCGCCCAGCAGCTCACCGAAGCCCTCCAGACGCATGTGCGTGCCATCGAGCAGCTCCGCGCGGACAACAGCAAGGCCCTCGCTGAAGCCGAAGCCCGCTACACCAAGGCCCTCGCTGACCTGCGCATCACCTTCGAGAAGACCAGCACCGACGTGCTGAAAGGCATGACGCCTGACGTCACCAAGGAAGTCGCCAGCCAAGTCTCGCCGCTCATCGCGCAAATCAACACCGCGCTGGGCAATTACCGCCAGACCATGCAGCAGAGCCTGGCGAGCCAAGGCGATGCGCTCACGCAGGTCCGCGAGCAGATGAAGACCATCAGCGAGACCACCGCCGCCCTGGCTACCAGCACGACGGACTTTACGTCCGTGCTGAAGTCCTCGCAGCATCGCGGCAAGTGGGGCGAGCAGACCCTCCGCAACGTCGTGGAAGCGGCCGGCCTCAGCCCGCATTGTGACTTCGCCGAACAGGTCTCACAGGACGACGCCCGACCCGACCTCATCGTAAAACTCCCGGGCGACCGCTGCATCATCATCGACTCCAAGGTCCCGGAGTTCGACGTCGCCATCGCCGACCAGGCCGCGCCCAACCGGCGCGAGCTCGTCGCCGCCCATGCGGCTAAACTGCGCAAGACCATCCGCGACCTCGCCACAAAGAATTACCCGGCGGCCATGGAAAAGCAGGCCGTGACGCCTTTCGACAAGGTCGTGCTCTTCCTGCCGGCCGAATCGCTCCTCAGCACCGCGTTGGAAGGCGACAACGACCTCATCCTCGCCGCCGCGCGCGAAGGCATCCTGATCGCCACGCCGGCGACCCTCATGAGCTTCCTGGCCGCGATCAACCTCGCCTGGCAGCAGCACGCCCAAGCCGAAAACGCCGGCAAGATCGCCGCCGAAGCCACGGAGCTTTTCGATCGGCTCGTGAAGTTCGCCGAACATTTCACCAAGGTCCGTAAAGGCCTGCTCGCGGCATCGGAAAGCCTCGATGCGGCCATCGGCAGTTATGAGACGCGCATCCGCCCCCAAGGTGAACGCGTGCGCGAACTCGGCGGAGCTGCCAGCCGGGACGAGCTGGACGAGATCCGGCCGGTCAACGCCAGCATCCGCCGCCTCGAGAATTCGGCGGAGTAAGCGGGAGGCCTGCTGGTGGAGCCGATGAGGTTCGAACTCACGGCCTCGTCATTGCGAACGACGCGCTCTACCAACTGAGCTACGGCCCCAAACAGCAGGAGGTTGAGGGAAGCCTCCCCCGCTAGGTCGGTCAAGGTTTAGATACCTGTCGCCTTGCTTCGGGTTGGTTTAGGCCTAAGTTCAACAGTCCTCATCACCATGCGCGTAGCCAAAGAAACCGTCGTCGCCATCGAATACACCCTGAAGGACGACCAGGGCAACATCATCGACGCCTCCGGCGATCGCGGCCCGATGGAGTATCTCCACGGCGCCCAGAACATCATCCCCGGCCTCGAGCAGGGCGTCGACGGCCTCGTCGCCGGCGACACCAAGAGCGTCCTCGTCCCCCCGCAGCTCGGCTATGGCGAATACAACGAGAAGCTCCTCCAGCAGGTCCCGCTCAACGCCTTCGGCGCCAACACCCCGCAGGTCGGCATGCGTTTCCACGCCGAGACCAACCTCGGCATGCGCGTGCTCACCATCAAGAAGATCGAAGGCGAAGAAGTCACCCTCGACGGCAACCATGAGCTCGCCGGCAAGACCCTGCATTTCGACATCAAGGTCGTCTCGGTCCGCGCGGCCGAACTCACCGAGCTCTCCCACGGCCACCCGCACCAGTCGGGCGGTTGCTGTGGCGGCGGTGGTTGTGGTTCCGGCGAAGCCTCTTCCGAAGGCGGCTGTTGCTCCACCGGCGAATCCTCCGAAGGCGGTTGCTGTTCCTCGGAAGAAGGCGCGGCTTCGAGCGGTTGCTGCTCCACCGAACAGCCCGTCGCCCAGAAGCAAGGCGGCTGCGGTTCCGGCGGTTGCGGTTGCTCGGCCTGAGCCCGCAAAGCGACTCTTTCCCAAAGGCCGCCCAAATGGGCGGCCTTTCTGTTGGCGTAGTCGTTACAATCCCTCGGTGATTTTATTCTGACTATATATTGTAATATTTCAGCCCGCGGGCATCCCATGGCCATGCGAACCATCCTCCTCCTGCTGCTCAGCGCCATCACGGCCTCGGCGATCCCCAGCCAACGCGACTCCCTTGCGGCCGCCAAACGCGACGCCCAGGGCGTCTACACCGCGGCCCAGCGAACCCAGGACAAGGCCAAGTTCGCGGAAGCCATCAGCCGGCTCAAGGCGGTGGGCGACCTGGTGGTTAGCGCGAACAACGCCGCCCTCGGCGCCATCAAGCCCGGCTACCCGACTGACATCAAGAGCCTGCAGGCGCGGCAGTCTTGGGATAAGAAAATGGGCGACGTCCGCCGGACGCTGAGCGGAGCCAACCGGGAGATTACCGCCTTCGTAGTACCTTCGGAAATGACCCCGGCAGGAATCCGGGCCGTCGATGCGTTGATCCGCTCCATCGACAAGGCGATCGACGCGCATCATGCCGCCTGCCTGAATATCCGCTGAGCGCGACAGAGTCGCGAGGGGACATGCTGGCACGGGGACGCGTGGACACGGGAGGCAAGAGGCCAGATGAGTGGCTGGGGAATTAAATTCCGGGTGCTGGGTGTCAGCCACGGGAGACGGCAACTCAGGTATCGGCTTCTCGGCCATCGGCCGCGGGAGCCTGGAGCCGGCTGCCGATGGCCGAACGTCTGACACCTGAATGGCTGATGCCCTGGCGACCGTCACCTGGCACCTGAATGAATATGTCCACAGCAACCTTTCCGGTTTCCGGTTTCCCTTTGATCGAAGTCAAGAGGGCCGGAGGAAGGGCTGCGTACAAAAAGTGCAAGCCTGGGCGCGCGGGGGTCTGGGGTTGCCCCAACCGGAAGGCCACGCAGGCTGACGTCACCCCGCGCATGCGTTCCGCCCCTATCCATGCCCGTGACCTGACGCCTGGGCAGACGCGCGTCTCGATCGCGATCATCGCGGTGCTGTTCTTTATCTTCGGCTTCGTGTCCTGGGTGAACGCGATCCTCATCCCGTACTTCAAGATCGGCTGTGAGCTGACGTACTTCGAGGCCTACCTGGTCACGTTCGCCTTCTATATCTCCTACCTGCTGTTCTCGATGCCGGCGGCGCACATGCTCAAGCGCACCGGCTTCAAGCGCGGGATGATGATTGGCTTCTGGGTCATGGCGGTGGGCGCCTTCCTCTTCATCCCCGCGGCGCTAACCCGGACGTACGGCCTTTTCCTCGGCGGCCTGTTCACGCTCGGCGCCGGCCTCGCCATCCTCCAGACGGCGGCGAATCCCTACATCACCATCCTGGGTTCCAAGGAGACCGCCGCGCGCCGCATCTGCGTGATGGGGATCTGCAACAAAGGAGCGGGGATCCTCGCGCCGATCGTTTTTGCGGCGGTGGTGTTCAAGGTCACCGATACGGATCTCTTCGCGAGCCTCGCGACGATGCCGACGGCGGAGAAAGCGGCGGCGCTCGACGAACTGATTCGCCGGGTCGTCGTCCCCTACGCCTGGATTGGCGCGGCATTGCTCGCGCTCGGATTTCTCGTACGCCTATCGCCGCTCCCGGAAATTGATACCGAACATGAGACCACCGAGGTCGCCGAAGCCAACGCCGACAAGACGGGCATCCTGCAATTCCCGCACCTCATCCTCGGTGCGCTCGGCATCTTCCTACATGTCGGGACGCAGACCGTGGCGGTCGACACCATCATCGGGTATGCGGACACGATGGGTATCCCGCTCGCGGCCGCGAAGATCCTGCCCGGCTGCGTGCTCGGGGGGATGATCATCGGTTACCTCTTAGGGTTGACCCTCATCCCGCGGTACGTCTCACAGGTGACGGCGTTGCGGCTCTGCACCGTGCTCGGCGTGGTCGCCACGCTCGGCGTGCTGTTCGCCCCGGGCAAGCTGATGCTCTTCGGTTTGAACGCCGACATCTCGCTCTGGTGCATCACGCTCCTCGGGCTCTCGAACTCGCTCACCTGGGCCGGCATCTGGCCGCTCGCGCTCGACGGCCTCGGGCGCTTCACCAAGACTGGCGCCTCCCTGATGATCATGGGCCTCTGCGGTAACGCGTTGATCCCGCTGGGTTACGGTTGGCTAGCAGACCATTACTCCGCGCGCGGCGGGTACTGGATCCTGCTCCCGTGTTATTTATATCTGACGTATTACGCGATCAGCGGGCATAAGAAACGGGAATGGTAACGCGATGCGCCGAGGCGCATCGCGTGGGGACATGCTGGCACGCTGGCATGCTGCGAAGCAGATACATCGTTTCAGGTGGCGGGTGGCAGCCCCGGGTGGCAGGACATGAAGTGCAAAAGTGCAAATCGGAGCGAAGCTCCTGTGCAAAAGTGAAGCCAGAGGTTTCGGAGGGCCGAAGGTAGGGCGGTGATTGCGATCACCGCCGTTCGAGACCGTAGGAGGGGAGTTGTCGGGTCTTAGCGAAGTGCGGTAGAGTTCCCACGTGCACTAGCGAACGGATGCGATGTCATCGCATCCCTACCAA
>CALEEU010000371.1 GCA_937875975.1 uncultured Opitutia bacterium
TGTCGTAGGCCTCGCGGCCTTCCCAGCGGAAGCAAAGTCGGTATTGGTCGTTGATCCGGATGCTGTGCTGTCCCTGTCGGTTTCCTTGGAGTGCCTTCAAGCGATTACCGGGTGGTACGCGTAGGTCGTTGAGCGAAGCGGCCGCTTGGAGTTGGGTGAGTTTCCGTAGGGCGGTCTGGAGGATGGTGGCGGGTAATTCGGCAGGTCTTTTGCCGAGCCAGAGCTGGTGCGTGGCCCGGCAAGCGAAGGTCGCAATCACCGGACGGAAAGATGATGCACGCTAAGCATGCATAGTGTCAATGAGGATATGCACGTTAAACGTGCATAGTTGGCTTTTCTAGTGTAGAGATCAGGCATACGCATCCATTCTCGTGTCGGCTGTGCGGCGCACAAGCGGACCAAGATGGGTAGGTGTCCTGAGGGGATTTCTAGGGGCAGCACGCGGTGCTGCCCCTACCTCAGGCTGGTTCGACGAGAATACAGGGCATCCCGGCGGCGTCGGCGGCTTCCTTGCCGCGCGGGCTATCTTCGATGACGACGCAGTCGGCGGGCTTCAGGCCGAGGCGATCCGCCGCGGCGAGGAAGAGGTCAGGGTGCGGCTTCGAGCGCACGGCGTCCTCGGCGGTGATGATGGCATCGAAGAGATGCGTGATATCAATCTGCTTAAGCGTGGTATAGACGTGGTCGCGGCGTCCAGCGGAGGCGACGGCGGTCTTGTGACCGAGGCCGCGGACGTGGTGGACGACGGCGACGACTTCATGCCGGGCGGTGACGTCCTTGGCGAGGTGCTCCTCGAGGAATTCATGGCCGTCGGCGAGCAGCTGCTCGACGTTCAGCTCGAAGCCGTAGTCGGCCTTGAGGCGCCGGCAGGTGTCGACGGCGGACATGCCGCCCATCGAGCAGAAGAGGGGCCAGGGGAAATCGAACGGACGACCGATCTGCTTGCCCACGATATGGGTCCAGCTGCGGTGATGGATCCACATGGAAGCCGCGAGGGTGCCGTCGCAGTCGAAGATCCAGCCCGGACGGGAGAGGAGGGCCGGGTCGAAGGGAATCATCTGGGACATGGCGATCAGCGCATGCCGGGGAAGCCGCCGCCGGGGAAGCCGCCACCAGGCATGCCGCCACGGCCGCCGCCCATCTGGCCCATGCGACGCATGAGTTCCTTGCCCTTGCCGCCCTTCATCATGCGCATCATGTCGCGCATCTGGGAGAATTGTTTGATCAACGCGTTGACGTCGCTGACCTGGGTGCCAGAGCCCTTGGCGATGCGCAAGCGGCGCGAGCCGTTGAGGATTTCGGGGTTGCGACGCTCCTTCTTGGTCATCGAGAGCACGATGGCTTCGGTCTTGGCGAGGTGCTTCTCTTCCTTGGCGCCGACCTGGACGTTACCCATGCCCGGCATCATCTTCATGATGTCGCCGAGCGGGCCCATCTTCTTCATCTGCGACATCTGTGCGAGGAAGTCTTCGAGATCGAAGTCGGCCTTCTTCATCTTCTCGGCCAGGCGTTCGGCTTCCTTGTGGTCGACGACCTCCTGGGCCTTCTCGACGAGGGAGACGACGTCGCCCATGCCCAGAATACGCTGGGCCATGCGGTCCGGGTGGAAGGTGTCGAAGTCCGAGGACTTCTCGCCCGTGCCCATGTAGCGGATCGGGACGCCCGTGACGGACTTCATCGACAGCGCCGCGCCACCGCGGGCGTCACCGTCGAGCTTGGTCAGGATGATGCCGGTGAGGGGCGTGGATTCGTGGAACTTAGCGGCCACATCGACGGCCTGCTGGCCGAGAGCGGCGTCGGCGACGAGGAAGACCTCGTGCGGCTGGAAGGCGTCGCGCACGCGGCGGACTTCCTCCATCAGGTCGCCGTCGATCTGCAGGCGGCCGGCGGTGTCGACGATGACGAGGTCTGCGGCGGCGGCTTCGGCTTCCTTGACCAGGCGACCCACCATCGCGGCGACATCGGTCGCGGCGCGGTCGGCGCGGAAATCGAAGCCTTCGTTCTTGGCGAGGGTCTCGAGTTGGTCGATGGCCGCCGGGCGGCGCAAGTCAGCGGCGACGAGGGAGGGCTTCCGGATGCCTTCCTTCTTCACGAGGTGCTTGGCGAGCTTGGCGGCGCTGGTGGTCTTGCCGGAGCCCTGGAGACCGACGAGGAGCACGCGCAAGGGTCGGCGCGGGTCGATCGGGCGTTCGCCTTCGCCGAGGAGCTTCGTGAGCTCGTCGGACACGATCTTGACGGCCATCTGGCCCGGGTTGACGGACTCGATGACCGCCTGGCCGAGGCAGGCGACCTTGACGCGTTCGGTGAAGTCCTTGGCGACCTTGAAATTGACGTCGGCGGACATCAACGCCGAGCGCACCTCGTTCAGAGCTGGGGCGATGTTCTCCTCGGAGAGCTTCGAGAGCCCCCGGAGGTCGCGGAGGGCCTTGGTGAGTTTATCGGTGAGGTTGGCGAACACGGGATGGGAAGGAGAACGGAGACGACGGGGAAAGGCAAGAAGGGTGAAGGGAAGGGCTAGGTCCCGGGCTAGGGCTGGAATAACAAAGATATGGCACCAGTTGCCGGCGTATCGCTGGCCCTGGCTCTGGCCCTAGCCCTAGCCCTATTCCGTCAAACAACTTTTGCTTTCGGGGCGATTAGCCCTCTTTTTGACGGAATGGAAATCCTCATCATGGGCTGCGGCACTTCGCAGGGCTGTCCGTTGCCCGCCC
>CALEEU010000372.1 GCA_937875975.1 uncultured Opitutia bacterium
GGCTCTTGCCTCCCCATGAAGTCTTAATGAGTAGGACCTGATCGCGATAGGCCTCTCCGACGACATGGCCGAACTGGAACTCTGGCCCGAAATGGTGCTTACCGCCATACACGGCGTAGCCGACCGACAACCCTCCCGATAGGAGCGGCTGTTTCTCCCGCTGGTAGCGCACCCAGACGTCCTGACGGACGACCCATTTGCCATCCTTATCGCGAAGGTGGGCGTAGCGGTCGGCATTACCCGGACGAGCCATCACTTCGACCAGGGTACCCTTCCCTTCATTATAATCGCGCCCGGTCAGGTCGACGACCGCTTGGCCTTCCATATTGGACTGCCCGGCAAGAATGAAGACCTTCAATTTGCGAGCCGGCTCAGCAGCGACGCACAAGAGGGACCAGCAGAGCAAGATCGGGGCGAATCTCATGCCCTGTTTATCCTGCGGCCGGCCCACCCCCGCAAGCCCATCCCCTCTGACCCACCTCAATTCATCCTTCATCTTTCATCTGCCATCCGCCATCTTTCCCGCATTCCCATGTTCACCGCCCCCTTCCCCCTCTCCGGCCTGGCCGACGAAGCCGCCGACGACATCGCCGGCCAGATCGCCGCTCATCAGGCCCTGGGCTGGAAGGCCCTCGAGCTTCGATTGCTCAACGGCAAGCAGTTCTCCGGCCCAGCCGTGAGCGATGAAGAATTCAAGCAGGCCATCGACAAGATCGAAGCCGCCGGCATGCGCGTCAGCAGCTACGCCTCCGCCATCGGCAACTGGAGCCGACCCATCACGGGAGATTTCGCCACTGACCTCGCCGACCTCAAGGTGCTCATCCCGCGCATGCAGCGCACCCGCACGAAGTTCGTCCGTACGATGAGCTGGGTCCGCGGCGAAGTCTCGGAAGATATCTGGCGCGACGAAGGCGTCCGCCGTTATAAGGAGATGGCCAAACTCGCTGCCGACGGGGGCATCATGCTGCTGCACGAGAACTGCGAAGGCTGGGGCGGTCTCTCCGGCACGCACGCCCGTCGCTTCATCGAAAGCGTCGACCATCCGAACGTCCGCTACCTCTTCGATATCGGCAACACGGTGTCCTACGGCCAAGAGACGATGCCCTTCTATCGCGAGATCCTACCCTACGTGGAATACGTCCACATCAAGGACTGCCGCCGCAACCCGGCTGGCGGCAAGAGCAGCGCGTTCACTTACGCCGGCGAAGGCGACGCGCTTGTCCGCGAGATCCTCACCGACCTTATCCGTAACGGCTATAAAGCCGGCGTCTCCATCGAGCCGCACGTCGCCAGCATCGTCCACCTCGGCGAAGGCACCAAAGCCTCGCCGCAGGAACGCTTCGACTCCTACATCCGCTACGGCAAGGGCCTCGAAAAGCTCCTGGCCGAGATCATAGCCTGATTTGGCTGGCTCTCCCGGCCCCATACCGCATCCCTTTTGCGCATGTCCTCCGAACCGACTCCTCCCTTCGACGGCCCCCAGCTGGGAGATACCGTCGACGGCCTGACGCTCATCGCGGTCGGCATCCGGGACACGTTCACCGAAGTCCTTCCCGCCCACCGCGACGCCTTCACTCTCCTCAACGAATGGATGAGTGGCATCCGTCTCTACGAACTCGAGGACGCCCTCGACCTCGACGCCAACTTCTGGGACGAACTCCTCGACTGCGATTATGAGGTCGGCGAAGGCGAAATCGACGGCGACAAGCCGGGCGAGATGGTGACCATCTACGATGTCTGGGCCGACGCCCAGCAGGTCGACGCCTGCCTCGACAAGCTCTGCGCCCGCCTCGAAGAACTCCAGGCCATGGCCGTCGACGTCCTGCCTCCCGGCCTGCACAACGCCGCGAAGTCCCACCAGACGCCGACCGAGACGCTCAAGCTGATCGCGCAGCTGGCCGACTGAGCGTCAGCCTCGCGTTCAACGGTGAAGATGCTTGTCCAGGAAAGCCTGGATCAGCGCCCTCGACTCCGGTGAGTCGAACTCCTTGCCGCCGTGTCCGGCGCCGGGAATCAACTTCAGGGTCGACTCCACGCCCGCCGCCTTGAGCGCCGCGTGCAGGCGTTCGCTCTGATCGACCGGCACGCCGGGATCGTCCATGCCATGCATGATCAGGAAAGAGGCGTCGTCCTTGGAAACCTGGTGCAAGGCGCTGACGGCCCTGGCCTTCTCCGGCTGGTCCATCACGATACCACCGAGCAACAAGGCGCCATTGGCTTTGGCGAGATCGGCGCGCGTGCGCTTTCCCGAGAGCACGTTCGGAGGCATGGTCAGGAGATCGGTCGGACCATACAAGTCCACCACGGCCTTCACCTTGTCTTCCGCGGGTAAAGGCAGGGTGCCCCAAAGGGCCACCACATGACCGCCCGAGGAGCCGCCCATCGCGGCGGAGCGCGACGCGTCATAGCCGTATTTTCCGGACTCTTGGCGCAACCAGCGGAGCGCCGCGATCGGATCCTCGATCTGCGCCGGCCACGGATGCTCGGGCAATAGCCGGAAATCCAGACTGGCGACGGCGTATCCTTTGGTGGCTAGCCAAGCCGCCGGACAATTCGCCTTGGAGCCGTTGCGCCACCCTCCCCCATGCACCCAGATGACCAAGGGCATGGGCGCGGAGGGCATGGCCGACGGACGGTAGAGATCCAACTTGAGGCTGACCCCCTTGACCTGCGCGTATTCGAGATCGCGCAACACCTTGACCCCCTCCGGGACCTTGGTGCTAGCCCCATAAGCCGAAGCTGTGAGCAGACCGACGGCGAGCAAGGCCCTCATTTCTTCTTCGCCTTGGCCTTGCCGGCCGGGCTCTTCTTGATGAGCTGAACGGGCACGTCGTTCATGAGGTCCGGACCCGGCGTGCTCCGTCCGCGGGCGATGAGCTTCTCCAGCTCGGCCTTCATCGACGCGACGCGTTCGGGGAACTCGGCCTGAAGATTCTTACGCTCACCGGGATCCTTCGAAAGGTCGTAGAGCTGCACCGGAGGCAGGCCCGCTTCTTCGGGACCGGGCTTAGGCGAGCTCCAACCGGCAGAGCCGGCGCTGAGGAGTAGTTTCCACTGACCATCGCGAATCGCGAAGCTGCCGTTAATCGACTGGCTCACGATGCCCTGGCGGACGGATTCTTTGGCCCCGAGCAGGACCGGCAGGAAACTCACGCTGTCTTCACCCATGCCGGCCGGCACCGTCGCACCGGTGATATCAGCGAAGGTGGCGAGGAAGTCGAACTGGCCGATGAGCGCCGCCGATACGGCCGGCTTCACTTTGGCGGGCCAGCGTAACAGGAAAGGCACGCGGTGTCCGCCTTCGTAGAGGTCGGCCTTGTTGCCGCGGTAAATGTAGCTCGGCTCATGGCCGGCCTTCTGCAGCTCGGCAATATTCGCCGCGGGCGAGCAGCCGTTGTCGGCCGTGAAGACCACGAGGGTGTTCTCCGTCAGACCCTGCTTTTCCAATGATGCCAGCAGGCGGCCGACGTCATGGTCGACCTGCTTCACGAAGTCGGCGTACGGGCTGATGCCGCTGGAACCTTGGAACTCCTTGGTCGGCACGATCGGCGTGTGCGGGGCGTTCAGCGGCACATAGGCGAAGAACGGCTTGGCCGGGTCGGCCTTCTTTTGCGCCTCGATGAAGGCGATCGTCTGGTCGATGACCGAGGGCATCACGTCGATCGCCTCGAACTTCGGACCAGCCGGGCCGGTGCGCAGCCAAGTCTTAGTGGCGCTCGGAATCTCCGTCACGCGGCGATCCTTGATCCAGACGAACGGCGGCATGTCCAGCGACGCGCTGATCCCGTAGAACGTGTCAAAGCCGTGATCGACCGGACCGTCCACGATGTCGCGACCGTAGTCCACCGAGGCCGCATCCTGGAAGGCCTTGCTGAAGTTACCGCCGTCGTCGGCGACACCGCCGTTCTTCAGCGGGAAACTCATGCCGAGATGCCACTTCCCGAAACAACCCGTCGCATAGCCCTGTTGCTTGAGCAGGCCGGCAAGGGTGAGACGGTCCTTCGCGATCAGCGGGGTCGAGAAACCGCCGAGCACACCAGACTGGAGCTTGGTGCGCCAGTGGTAACGACCGGTCAGCAGACTGTAACGGGTCGGCGTGCAGACGCCGGACGAAGTATGTCCGTCTGTGAAACGGATGCCGCCCTTGGCCAAGGCGTCCAGGTGCGGGGTGGCAATCTTGCTCAGCGGATTGTTGGCGCCGAGGTCGCCGAAGCCTTGGTCGTCGGCCAGGATGACGATGATGTTGGGCCGGTCGGCGGCGACTAAGGCCAAGGACATCAGCCAACCGCAAAGAAGGGGGAAGCGCATGGTGGGGTGACACCTTTCCTAGGGGTCGGGTTCCCGCTCCGCAACCCTCGCCTCGACCCTATCTTGTTTGCCTCCGGCCAGCCCCTCCCCTATCCCCTGACCTCTCTCTATGTCGTCCCTCCTCGGCCACTCTTTCATCGGTTTCGCCCGCGGCCAGTCCACCGCCGCCCCCTACCGAGCGATTAACCCTGCCACGGCTACCGCCCTCGAGCCGGACTTCTTCCCGGCCACGGCCGCCGAGGCCGACAAGGCCTGCACCCTAGCTGCGCAGGCAACCCCGGTGCTCGCTGGCCTTTCCGGCCAGAAGAAGGCCGCGTTCCTCCGCGACATCGCCACCCGCATCGAAGCCGCCACGCCCGCCCTCGTCGCCCGTGCGACGCAGGAGACCGGCCTCCCCGAGGCGCGTTGCCAAGGTGAGATCGGCCGCACGATGGGCCAGCTCCGTCTCTTCGCCGACCTCGTCGAAAAAGGCGATTGGCTCGACGCACGCATTGAAACTGCGAATCCGGATCGCAAGCCCCTACCGAAGCCTGACCACCG
>CALEEU010000373.1 GCA_937875975.1 uncultured Opitutia bacterium
GTGAGGCCGGCGCCGGAGACCTTGCCCGCGAAGGTCAGGCCTTGGGTGACGTTATGGAGCGAGGCGCCCGAGACGGAGAAGACCGCGTTGGCGGCGACGGTCAGCGGCTGGTTGACCCGCAGTCCGTACCCGTTGTTGTTCGTCAGCGTGAGGCCCGAGCCGAGGTTCGAGATGACGCCCGTGGAGATGGTCTTATTGAGGGCCTGGTTGAGCGGCAGGGTGCCGCCGGCGCGGCCGACGGTGATGTTCGGGACGATGCCGGCGTCGAAGATGACCGCGCCCGGGAGGACGATGGTCTGCGGCTGGGCGCTGCCGTCGCCGTCCGCGAGGAGCGAGACCGCGGCGGTGTTGCCGAGGGCGGTGGCGTTGAAGTCGCCCGTGTAGCCGGCGGAATTGAAGACCAGCTGGCCGAGGCCCTGGACCTGGAACGAGGTGATGTCGCCGATGTTCGGGATCTGGCCGAGCATGGCCACCACGAGGTAAGGGCTGTCGATGCGGACCGGGGCGATGCCGCCGGTCTCGCCGATGGCGAGGGTGCCGTTGAGCGTGAGGGTGCGGCGGGTGGTGCCGGTGTTGTTGAAGGTGGGCAGGCCGGCGAAGGTCAGGTCGTTGCCGACCGTGCGGTTGTTGTTGTCGACGAAGAGCGTGGTGCCGGCCGCGAACGTGGCGGTACCGGCGCCGAGCGGGCCGGAGGCGAGGCCGTTGCCGCCCTGTTGGAGCGTGCTGTTGTTGGCGATGACGATACCCCCCGCGGAGACCGTGAGGCCGCCCGTAAAGGAGTTCTGGCCGCTGAGCTGGAGGAGGCCGTCGCCGGTCTTGGTGACGGAGACGCCGAGGCCGATGACGTTGGACGAGATGTTGAGGGTCGGGGTCAGTTCGGCGTAGATCGCGGCCTGACCGGGCAGGCGGATGCCGGCGACATCGAAGACGTTGGCGCCCGCGGCGAGGGCGAGGCTGCCGCCCGCGATGCCGGAGGTGATGCGCCCGTTGGTGGAGGTAGCGGTGACCGGGGTCAGGCTCGAGAGCGAGAGGACGCTGTTCGTGCCGACGCCGACGTAGGAGAGGTTGGAACCGCCGGATTCGCCGCCGGTGTTGTTGAACGTCAGGCTGGCGAGGGCGTTGACGGTGTCGTTCGGGAACGTCAGGCGGCCGGAGCCGTTGATCGTGACGCCGTTGGTCGGAGCGATGGCGCCCTGCGAGAGGACGTTCATCCACGCGAAGAGGCCGGACTGGCCGCCGTTGATGGTCACGCCGCCGGCCGGGATGACGATGGTGCCGTTGGCGGAGGCGGTGACGTTGACCTGGCCTTGGTTGACGATGGTGCCGCCGGTGTAGGTGTTGGCGGCGGTGAGGGTGAGGACGCCGTTGCCCGACTTGGTCAGGCCGACGGAATTGCCGGCGCCGTTGTCGGCGATGACGGCGTTGACGACGAGATCGCTCACGCCGAGCGACCAGCTCTGATTGGACTGGGAGGTGAGCGCCGGGCGGGAGATCGTGACCTGGGTCGGGCCGTCGACGGAGACGACGAACGCGCCGACCGGGATACCCGTGCCGGAGATGATCATGCCGGGGCCGACGCCCGCGGTGGAACCCATCGTGACGACGGTCGAACCGCTCGTCGTGACGCCGGCGTTGTAAGAGCCGATGTCGACGCGACGGTCGCCGCTGTTGGTGGCGAGCGCGTTGGTGCTGACGGTGATCTGGGTGTCGGAGTCCACCGAGACGACGGTCGTGCCGGCGGCGAAATTGGCCGTGCCGCCGATGACCATGCCCGGACGGAAGCCCCAGGTGTTCATGCCGGTGATGATGGGCGACCCGCTGACCGTGGAGGAAGTGGTGCCACCGTTCGGCAGACCCCTGGCCTGGTTGAAGATGACGAGTTCGCGCACGCCCGAAGCCTCGTTGCCGCCGGCGGTGAGCACGCCGCGGTTCGCCAGGTCGCCGATGATGCCGTCGAAGGCGTCGTTGCTGCGGAGGAGGCCGCCGTACTGGAGGTTGAGGACGTCGGTGGGAGCGGCGAAGGCCACGCGGTTGGAAGCACGGCCCGCGAGCTTGAGCACCGCGGAAGTGGCGCCGCCAGCCGGGAGGGCCGTGACGGTGTCCTGCACGGCGA
>CALEEU010000374.1 GCA_937875975.1 uncultured Opitutia bacterium
TTCTCTTTCGGCGCCGAAGCCTTCGTCCGTCTCGCGCGCACGGGCGCCAAGCTCGTCGAGATTTCCGTCAAGTGGACCGACGACGACGCCGGCCGCATCCGCCTCGGCAAAGCCGCCGGCGATTACGCGAGAGCGTGGGGGAGGCTCAGTAAGGGGTAGGGGTAGGGGTTGGGGTAGGGGTAGTGTCTCGTCCCATGATTATCCTGATACGGCAATGCATGCCCGCGGTTAGTGAATCTTAACCGATTCAGAACACGGCGGCATCCCCTTAGTTTGGCCTACCCCTACCCCGACCCCTGCCCCTACCCCTATTAAAAGTTATCTCTGTCCCTTTCTCCGTTCCGGACCCCTCGGCTTCTGGGCCAGGCGTTCATCGTAGAGGCGGAAGTCGACCTGGCGCTTGAAGCGATCCACGCGGTCGACGGTCACGGTGATGACGCCGCCGGGCATGAACTTCCGTCCGGTGCGGCTACCGACGAGCATGTTACCGCGGTCGTTCAGGCGGTAATAGTCGTCGGTGAGCGTCGACATGTGCACGAGGCCGTAGGCCTGCGAGGCGTTGAGCTCGACCATGAGGCCGTGCGGCTTCACGTCGGTGATGGTGGCCTCGAACGGACGCTTGTCAGGTCGGGCGGCCTCGCGCTCGAAGAGCTCGAGGAGTTTGATCTTCACCGAATCGCGTTCGGCTTCGGAGCTGTTGCGCTCGGTGATCGAGATGTGTTCGCAGGAACGCGTCAGCTCGCCGATACCCGGTGAACGCAACGGTTCCTTCGGGGCGGAACGCACGCCTTGCTTCTGGATATAGGCGTCGAAGATGCGGTGCTCGAGCAAGTCGGAGTAACGGCGGATCGGCGACGTGAAGTGCGAGTAGTGCAGTTTCGCCAAGCCGAAGTGGCCGTCGGCCGAAGGGCGATAGCAGGCCTGCTTGAGCGAACGCAGGAGCTGGATGCGGATGGTGTAACCGTCTTCGCGGTCCTTGAGGCTCGCGAGCAGCTTGACCATCTCGGAGCGGTGCGTGAGGTCGCCGACCTGGAAGCCGTTGCCGGCGAGTTCTTCGCGGAGGGCCGCGAGCTTCTCGGGATCGGGGTCGTCGTGCACGCGGTTGACGTGCGGGATGGACGCCTTGTCGAGGGCCGTCGCGACGCTCTCGTTCGCGAGGAGCATGAACTCCTCGATGAGCTGGTGCGATGAGTCGTGCTGCACGACCTCGGTACGGTCGGCCCATCCGTCCTTGTCGCAGTAGATCTTGATTTCCTTCATCTCCAGGTCGAGCGACCCGGCGCGGAAGCGTTCGGCGCGGAGGACCTTGCCGATGCTCCAGAGGTCATCAATCATGCCCTGAATCAGGTCCAGTTCAGCGTCGGTGAGTTCGGCGAGCGGACGTCCCGGTGAACCGGTCTGGTGTGGCGGTGGGGCGGGGAGGGCACGGATTTCGTCCTTGGTGAGGTGCTGCAGGAAGCCGTAGGCCTGCTTGTAGGTGAGGCGCTTGACGCTGCGGATGACGGAGTTCGCGAACTCGGTCTTCACGAGACGAGCATCGGGTGTGAATTCACAGATGACCGTCTTCACCAGGCGGTCTTCGGCTTCGACAAGCGAGCAGAGGCCACTGGAGAGCGCATGCGGGAGCATCGGGATGACCGTGCCGACGAGGTAGGTGGAGTTGCCGCGTTCGCGCGCCTCGACGTCGAGCGGCGAGCCGCTCTTCACGTAGGAGGACACGTCGGCGATGTGGATGCCGACGCGCACGTTGCCGTTCGGCATGCGCTGGACGGACAGGGCATCGTCGAAATCCTTCGCATCATCCGGGTCGATGGTGATCGTCGGAATCTGGCGGAAGTCCTCGCGGCCGACGCAATCGGCCTTCTGCACCGTCTTGCCGAAAGAGTTGGCCGCGGCGGCGACTTCGGGCGGGAATTCCGGGCGGAGGCCGTAGCGGCGTAGGATGGCGAGGTATTCGGCCATCGGCGTGTGCGTGACGCCGAGGACTTCGGTGACCGTACCGGTCGGGTTGAGGTTGCGGCGTTCCCAGACATCGAGGCGGACGACGACCTTGTCGCCAGACTTCGGGGCGGGCGTGAGGCCGGCGCGGGCAGGGTCGCGTACGATGATTTCACGCGAGATGCGGGGATCGTCGGGGACGACGAACCACTGCAGGCGGTTGTTGCCGATCGTGCCGGTGAGCTGCGTGAGGGCGCGCTTGACGATGCTGACCACCGTGCCCGTGCCCCAGTCGTCGCCATTGCGGTCGCGGCGATTGGCGTTGAGCTTGATGAGCACGCGGTCGCCGTGGAGCGCGACATGCGTGTCGTCGGCGTCGATGTGCAGCTGTTCGCGGGGAGGAGAGCCGGGGACGGCGTCGAAGACCACGCGGGCGGAGCCGCTCGGGCGGAAGAGGATGGTACCTTCGAGTAAGTCAGACGCTTGCTTGCGCGCCGGTAGACCGACGGGGGAGAAGCCCGCGGAGGGCAGGGCGAGCAGGTGGCCTTTGACGGTCACGACGGCACCCGCCTTGATGAGGCGCGGGATCGTCTTGCTCAGGCGACGGAGGTCTTCCTTGTCGCCGCCGAGGGCTTGGACGATGGCCTCGAGTCGCATCGGCTTGTAGCCGGGCTTGCCGAGGAACTTGAGCAGGACTTCTTCGGCGCTCATGCGCTTTCGTTCGTGCTGCCGAGGAGACTGCCCAGGTAGGGCATGAGTTGCTTCTTACGGCTCACGATACCAGGCAGGTCGAAGATATCCGGCGGCTGCTTCTGCGGGTAAGTGATGGCCTGCACGACCTCGGCGTCGCCGCGGATCAGGAAGAGCGAGCTCTGGGTGTCGATGTCGGTCACGAGCAGGCAGGAGAAGCTCAGGCCGTTCTCCATGCGGTATTTCTCGAGGGCCTCGAGGAGTTCGCCCTCGCACTTCCAGAAGTTCGTGAACCCGAGTTCTTCCACCTGCGAGACGGAGAAGCGGCGTTCGCCTTCGGCGTAGAGCTTGCAGTCGGCGCGGACGGCGGCGGCGGGGCTGAGGGAGGAGAGCACCGAGCCGGCGTTGAAGATCATGTCGGCCAGCGAGCGCGGGTCGGCGTCGGCCAGGCGGGAGAGCCACTGGAGCAGGTCGGCGTCGAGCGGCGTGGTGGTCGGGCTCTGGAGGAGCAGCGTGTCCGAGATGATGCCGCACATCATCAGGCCGGCGATCTGCGGCGTGGGCTTGAGGTCGGCGGTGCGGAACATGTCCGCGACGATCGAGCAGGTGGAGCCGAGCGGGCGGTTGATGAAGAGGATGGGCTGATGCGTCGGCGCGTTGCCGAGGCGGTGGTGGTCGACGACCTCGGTGATCTCGACTTCGGCGGCGCCATCGACGGCCTGCGAGAGCTCGTTGTGGTCGACGAGCACCAGCTTGGCGCGGGGCGGGTTGATGATGTCGGTCTTGGTGAAGACGCCGAGCAGGTGGCCATCCTCGTCGACGACGTTACAGATGAGGGCCGGGTTCTGGACGATGCGGCGGCGGGCCACGGAGAGCTTCTCCTGCGGCTTGAAGGTGAAGGCGTCGCGCTGCACGAGTCCGCCGACGAGGGTCGAAGCGCGGACGGCCCAGGCGGTCGTGGCGCTGTCGGTGTCGGCATAGGCGACGGAGACCTTGGCGGCCTTGGCGCGTTCGAGGACGTCGGCCTTCATGCGGTGGCCGCCGGTGACGATGATGATGCGCACGCCCATCTCGATGGCGCGCAGGTGCACGTCGGAACGATCGCCGACGACGATGACGCTCTTATTATTCGGAATGCCTTCGACGGTCGCGGACTTGCCGAAGGATTCGAGTTCCATGGCGGCGACGCGCACGTACAGTTCGGCGACGGTCGTGGCGTCGTAGGAGACCACCTCGGTGCCGCCGATGGAGCGGATGATCGCGTTGATCGAGCTGGTGACCTTGCGCATCGACGTGGCGCGCTTGGGCTTCGGGATGAAGTAGTCGCCGAGGCTGAAGATGGAGACGTAGCCTTCGAGGCGGCCGTCGTTGCCGACGACCGGCAGCGCGCGCACGTCATGCAGGTCGAGGAGCTCGAGCGCGCGGGCGCACGTGTCGTCGACGCTGACCTTGAACGGGTCGCGGTGCATGATGTCTTCGATGCGCGGGATGACGTCGCCCACGAATTCGGGGAGCGCGGCGCCGAAGCGGCCGAGGATCGCGTCAATGCGCGCGTTGGAGTTGCCGCAACGGGCAGGCTTGAAGCCGGGCTGGCCGGAGGCTTCCTTGAAGGCGGCGTAGGCGAGGGCGGAGCAGATGGCGTCGGCGTCAGGATTCTTGTGGCCGATGATGTACGTCGGTTGGGCGGAACGGGCGAGGGGAAGGGGAGGGGGGACGGACGACATGACGACGACGCGGGAGGCGTAGGGCGTTTGTAAGGGTGGGATGTAGGGGAGGGAAGATTAATGGGGTGAAGCCGGAGGCTTCGGGGGTGATTGCGGTGGGCGGTTAGCGGGTGGCGGTGGGGCGATGAACCTAATTGAGCCTTTGTGAAACTGGTCGGCAGGCATGCATTGCGTGGGTAGGGTCGGGACCGCGTCACGACCTAGCTGGAATTCATTTCGGGTGGCGGGTGGCAGCCCCGGGTGGCAGGTGGCGGGGTAGGGATGCGATGACATCGCATCCGCCTGGATTGGGTAGGGGCGCCACTGCGTGGCGTCCGTGGGCGGACAGATGTCATGGGGTCGGATGACTTACCCGGCTCATCAATCGTCGCTCTGCGAACGGACGCGACGCCGTCGCGCCCCTACCAGCGGCTGACCAAGGATGGTCAGCCCTACCAAGAAACACTTTCAGGTCTCAGGTCTCGGCCATCAGGTCCCTGGTGCGGGTATTCAGGTGCAGGTGCAGGTTCGGGCGCTCTGTCCTCCGTTATCGATTCAGCCCTCCATTGAATTCTCGGGTCCTCGAGTCCTCCTGCCCTCAGGTCCTCGAAACCGCCTCCTTTCCTCCTGTCCTCTTGTCCTCTCGCCCTCTATCTTCCGCAAATGTCCTC
>CALEEU010000375.1 GCA_937875975.1 uncultured Opitutia bacterium
GAGTCGATGACAGAGGACTGAGTCGATGACGGATGGGGCTTAGTCGGGTCGGGACTTGCGGTAGGCAATTAGGCCACCGATGAGTCGGCCCACCAGGGTCATCTGTCCGGCGATGCTTCGGCTGTCCTCAACTTCAATCAGGCCTGCGCGCAGGCAGACGTCTATCTGTGACTCGAGTTCGCAGAGCGAGCCGCGGGCAATGTAGAGGAATCTCAACGAGTCCCGATTTGTCCCCCGGCCGTTGCCTTCGGCGATATTCGAGGGGATGGAAATGGCGGCGCGGCGTATCTGATCGGCCAACCCGCGGTCGATGGTTTTGGCCCGCCTGCCGCAAAGTTTATAAATCAACACCGCCAGGTCCCTTGATTCCGCCCATGCCTTAAGCTGCCGATAAGGCGGGCCCTCTGCCGAAGATTCCATGCTCCAGGGTGGTCGCTTGGTTCACTCGTGGCAACGAGGGCAGTCCCCCAGCCACTTGTCGGGCGGTTTCTGTCATCGATTCAGTCCTCTGTCATCGACTCAGCCATCTACTTCTCCCGCTTGCCTTACGTCCTTCGCTCCTAATCTTTCCAGCATGTCTCGCCTTGAAGTAGTCCGCTCCCGCATCGCGCCTGCCCGTGCCCGCCTCCTCGCCCATCCGCTCTATGGCCGGATGGCCTCGCTCGACGATGTGCGGATGTTCATGCGTTCGCATGTCTTCGCAGTTTGGGATTTCATGTCGCTCCTGAAGCGACTCCAGCGCGACCTCACGTGCGTGACGGTTCCCTGGGTGCCGGTCGGCGACGCCGAAGTCCGCTTCTTGATCAACGAGATCGTCTGCGGTGAAGAATCCGACGTCGATCCGCGCGGGGGCCGCATCGCGCACTTCGACCTCTATCTCCGTGCGATGCGTGAAGCAGGTACCGACACCTCGGCGGTGGATAAGGCACTCGCCTCCGTTCGGGCAGGAGGCTCCACTGCCGCCGCTCTGGTTTCCGCTGGTGTCTCGTCTGGTGCCGCCGCGTTCTCTGGTGCAACCTTCGCCTTGGCGACGAACGGCAAATCGCACGAGGTCGCCGCGGCCTTCACCTTCGGTCGCGAGGACCTGATTCCCGATATGTTCACGGAACTCGTCACACGTCTCAGCCGCGAATACCCCGGTAAGCTCGACACCTTCCGTTATTACCTCGAGCGGCACATCGAGGTCGACGGCGGCCATCATGGCGCCATCTCGCTCCGCATGGTCGAGCTACTCTGCGGTGACGATGATCGTAAGTGGAGCGAAGCCGCCGAGGCTTCCGTCGTCGCGATCGAATCGCGCATCGCCCTCTGGGATGCGATCTTGGCGGAGTTAGCCTAGCTTTACTTCTGCGCTTCCGGACGGTGGCGCTGCACCATCCCGTGGA
>CALEEU010000376.1 GCA_937875975.1 uncultured Opitutia bacterium
CGGCTCTCCGCACGCGCCTCTGCGAACGGCGGCCATGGCAATGGCCGCCCTACCCAAGGCAGAATACCAGCGAGCAAAGGGAGACCGGAAACCGGATGATTGGCTGGGGTGCCCATTTTCAGGTCTCAGGTCTCGGCCATCGGGACCCAGGTGCGGGTGGTCAGGTTCAGGTTCGGGTAGCGGGAAATCTGTCATCCGTCATCTGCCATCGACTCAGCCCTCCACTCGTTTCGGGTGGCAGGTGGCAGCCCCGGGTGGCGGGTGGCGGGGCGTCTGCTGTCTCGGGGTAGGGACGTGATTGCCATCACGTCCGTGGGCGGGCGAACGTTGGAATGGCCAAAAAGTCTGCCCGGCTCTCCGCACGCGCCTCTGCGAACGGCGGCCATGGCAATGGCCGCCCTACCCGCTTCAGGCTATGTCGTGACGCGGTCCCGACCCTACCCAGCGCGGCGGAGCCGCGAGGTGGAGGCGGTTAGCGGTTGGCGGTTGGGAACACAGCCAAGACAAACGAGGGTAGCACGCGGTGCTACCCCTACCCAATCAGTTTAAGGACCTGCTCGGCCAACAATGCCATCCCTAACCCTGAGAAACCGATCAAGGTCTCGGTGATCGTCCACGTGCGCAGGGTCTGGCCGACGGTCAGTCCGAGGCATTCCTTGACCATCCAGAAACCGCTGTCGTTGAGGTGCGAGAGGAAGAGCGAGCCGCAGCCGATGGAGATGACCATGAGCTCGGGACTGGTACCCGGATGGGCCGCCATGACCGGCGCGATGAAGCCCGCGGCGACGGTGATGGCGACAGTCGCGGAGCCGGTGGCGACGCGAATGAACGCCGAGACGAGCCAACCGTAGACCAACAACGGTAGACCCGCGGACGCCGCCAATTCAGCGAGTTCCTTGTCCACGCCCGCCGTGCGCATCACGAGCGCGAAGCCGCCGCCGGCGCCGACAAGGATGAGCGTCATGCCGATACCCGAGACGCTTTGTTCGGAGAATTTCAGAAGCTCGCCAGGGGAACGACCGCAACGCTTACCAAAGGCCCACATGGCGAAAAGTACCGATAAAAGCAGGGCGATGACGGGGTGACCGACGAAGAGCCCGACCTTACCCCAGAGGGCTTCCTTGGCGTGCAGGAGTTCGACCAACGTACCTGCGAGCAGCAGCATGACCGGTAGCAGCACGGTGAAGATCGTGAGCCCAAACGTCGGCAAAGTCTGGTTCTCCGAAACCGACGGCGTGAACTCGGGCGTGGCGACTTCGACCCGTTTGACGGCGATCTTCGCGAAGAAAGGACCGGCGATGGCGGCGACGGGAATCCCGAGCACGAGCGCCCAGAGAATGACCTTACCCATGTCCGCATGCAGCGCCTCAATCGCAATAACGGGACCAGGATGCGGCGGCATGAGGCCGTGCATCACGGAGAGGAACGACAACAGCGGCAGCACCAGCAGCAAGAAAGGTTTACCGGTTTCCTTGGCGAGGGTGATGACGATCGGAAGGATGAGCAGCAGGCCGACGGCGAACCAGGTCGTCATGCCCACACAGAGCGCGAGCAGGATGATGCAGAGTCCGATGCGCGAGGGCCCGAGCGTGCGGATGAATTGCTTGGCGAGCACCCCTGCCCCGCCCGATTCCGCGAGGAGTTTTCCGAACACGACTCCGAGCACGATGATCGCGCCGGTACCGGCCAAGGTGTTGCCGAAGCCGGTCTGGAAGGCCTTGAGGACTTCCGCCATGGTGAGCATGCCCTGCGTGGCCACGACCATCGCCCCGAGCGACAGCGAGCTGATCAGCAGGGCGATGAACGGATTAAGCTTCAGCCAGGTCACCAACAGGACCAGGACGGCGATGGCGAGGAGGGCGTAAAGCATGGCGCAGGAGAATCAGGATTTCGGTGGGGCGACCGTGGCACGAGTAGCACCCGTGCTGATGCCCCCGTCAACCAACAAGGTCTGGCCGGTCACATAGCGACTCTCTTCCGAAGACAGGAAGACCACCGGGCCAGCAAGGTCGTCGGGGGCACCGGGGCGCTTGAGCGGGATACGGTCGCAGAGGTACTCGACCCATTCGCGGTTCTCGTAGAGGACGGCGTTCTGGGCGGTCTTGAACCAACCCGGGGCGAGGCAATTGACGGTGACGCCATGGCGACCCCAGTCGTCGGCGAGGCTCATGGTGAGCTGCTTCACGCCGCCGCGGCTGGCACCATAGGGCGCGAGGCCGGCGTAACCGGCGACGCAGGTGCCGGAGCCA
>CALEEU010000377.1 GCA_937875975.1 uncultured Opitutia bacterium
CATTCTCCTCCGACGAAGAGGAATCCATCAACGAGAACGCCATCGCGGATCGCGTCGGCGATGAAGTCTGCCCGACCTGCCAGGGCGAACGCCTCGGCCCCATCGGTCGCTCGGTGAAGCTCGCCGGCCCGAAAGGTCGTTCGCTCTCCCTTCCCGGATTGCTCCGCCTGCAGCCCGACGAGTCCCTCGCCTTCCTCTCCGGCCTCAAGCTTGAGGCCCGCGAGAAAGCCATCGTCGGCGCACTGCTGCCCGAAATCGGCGCCCGCCTCCGCTTCCTGGATTCCGTCGGCCTTGGCTACCTCGCACTCGACCGCGGCGCCGACACGCTCTCGGGCGGCGAAGCGCAGCGTATCCGACTCGCGGCGCAGTTGGGTTCGACGCTTTCCGGCGCGCTTTACGTGCTCGACGAACCGAGCATCGGCCTGCACCCGCGGGACAACGATCGCCTCATCGGCTCGCTGAAAGATCTCCGCGATCGCGGTAACACGGTCCTCGTGGTCGAGCACGACGAGGACACCATGCGTGCCGCCGACCTGGTGGTCGACATGGGCCCGGGCGCTGGCGTCCATGGCGGCACGATCGTTGCGCAAGGCACGGCCGCCGCGCTCGAGAAACGAGCCGACTCCGTCACGGGTCGCTTCCTCAAGGAAGCCATCCCTCATCCGCTCCGCGGGGCCCGACGCCCCATTGCAGGCAAGGGTGCGCCCGCCGAATGGGTCCGCCTGAAGAATGCCTCGCTCCGCAACCTCAAGGGCTTCGATGTCCAGATTCCCGTCGGACGACTCACCGTCGTCTGCGGCGTCTCGGGTGCCGGCAAATCCACCCTCATCACCGACCTCCTCGCTCCGGCGATCCGCGCGGCGGTCAGCAAGAAGAAGGACGGCCTGACGGGCAAGGAAGCCCTCGCTGTCGTCTCCTATCAGGGCAAGCCAGCCTTCACCAGCCTGTCAGGTCTCAAAGGCTTCCGACAGTTGGTGGTCGTCGATCAAGAGCCGATCGGCAAAACACCGCGCTCGACGCCGGCGACCTACATCGGCGCCTGGGACCTCATCCGCGAACGCCTCGCCTCGCTCCCCGAAGCGGCCATCCGCGGACACGCCGCTGGCTTCTTCTCTTTCAATACTTCTGGCGGCCGCTGCGAAGCTTGCTCCGGCGCCGGCCGCATCAAGCTCGAGATGAGCTTCCTGCCCGACACTTACGTACCGTGCGAAGAATGTGCGGGCACGCGCTACGGCTCGGCCGCCAAGGCTATCCGTTGGAACGGCAAGTCTGCGGCGGACCTTCTCGCGATGACGTTCGAGGAAGCCGCCGCGTTCCTTTCCTTCGACGCCAAACTGGGCGACCTCTGCGGACTGATGGTGAAGACCGGGCTCGGCTACCTCACGCTTGGCCAGAGCAGCCCCACGCTCTCGGGCGGCGAAGCGCAGCGGCTCAAGCTCGTCAGCGAACTGGCCCAAGGTCTCCCGACCTTCCGCGAGCGCTCGCGCGGCGAGATCCGTCCGAACCTCTACATCCTGGAAGAGCCGACCATCGGCCTGCACCAGTCCGACTGCCGTCGCCTCATCGAACTACTCCATGCGCTCGTCGACCAAGGCCATACGGTCGTCGTCATCGAGCATCACCCTGATGTGATCGCCGAAGCCGACTGGGTCCTCGAGATCGGCCCCGAAGGCGGCAACGCCGGCGGCGAACTCGTCCACGCGGGCGACCCCGAATCTCTCGCCAAGCAGAAGAAGTCGCCGACCGCCCCCTCGCTCCGGCTCACGC
>CALEEU010000378.1 GCA_937875975.1 uncultured Opitutia bacterium
TCGTAGCCTATTCGGCGCATCCGCTCTTCGGCGCTCACGCCACCCTACGTATCGCCGGAATTGTCCGCCTCACCCATGGAGCCGAAGAAGAATTCAATGCCATGACCCTTGCCTCGGATACGTTCGCCCAATACGCCTTCGCTCTCGGTCTGGCCGCCGAATGCGCCGACCACGCGGCCGAATGCGCCGAGCTAGCCGCCAAGCCCCCTGAAGTCATCGCCGCCTGGCGCAAACGTGCCGCTCAACTGCGTCAGCATCTTGCGTCTAGGTAGGGTCGAGCATCCCTGCTCGACCGCGGCCGACCAAGGATGGTCGGCCCTACCACGGTCGCGACACAGTCGCGCCTCTACCCGCCACCTGAAACGGTGTCTCTGCTTCGCAGCAGTTCACCATGCCAGCAGTTCCCCCACGCGGCCTTCAGGCCGCGTTATAATCCACCACGAGTGCTTTCTCCAGTACTCCGCCCAACATCGCGACAAACTCCTGGTGCGCCGGCTCATGGAGATACTGCTTCTCCAGCGCTTCCTTCGAAGCGAACGTCAGCGTGAAGATATGGGTGAAGCCTTGGTCCAATCCTTCCGGGCTCACGTTCGTGCCCCATTCGAAGGCCTGGATCGCCGGCAGCTTGGACGGCAGCGCCTTAAACGCCTCCACCACCCCGCGCACCTTCTCCGCCGGCGCATCGGGCTTGAACTGAAAGATTACGATGTGACGGTAAGCGCTCATGCACGTAGCGAGCCTGTTCCCAGACATCCGTCAAGCGTGGGTAGGGATGACTGACGCCGGGACAAGTGGGCACGAGTAACGGTGACACGGGGCAATGCATTCGAACCCTCGGTCATCGTCTCCCTGGCCAACCGGCCAACTGGTCAACCGGTCAACTAACTCTGCATCGTTCTGGTCCACTGAGCCTCCGAGCCTCTTTGCCTCTCATGTCTCCCCCTTGCCCCCATGTCCCCATGCCAACGTACACCCTCGCGGCCATTAGGCCGCGCTAGGTAGGGTCGAGCGGCCCGCTCGACCGCACGGCTGACCGGGCCGGTCAGCCCTACCTCACCCCTTCAACTGCGCGAAACGGACGTGCAGGAGCGCCCGGCCTTTGGCGGCGAAGACGCAGGAGTCCCTATCCGGCGAGAATTGCACGCCATCGCACTTGGCGAGCTGGGCGCGCTGGACCGCGTAGGCGCGGTGTAGGAGCACTGAGCGGACATGCTGTAGGATGTCCTCGTCGGACTTCGCCAGGAAACCCGGCAGATCCTCGACTTCGATCA
>CALEEU010000379.1 GCA_937875975.1 uncultured Opitutia bacterium
ATCTCCGCCCCGATCGTCAACAGCAGCAGCACCGCGACCGGCAGCTCGCTCTACTTCCGCGGCGTCGGCACGCTCAACCTGACCGCCGCCAACACCTTCGGCGGTGGACTCCAAATGGATCGCGGCACCGCCGTCGTCAGCGGCGCGGGCACGTTCAACAACGTCGGCACTGTCGGCAGCTTCGGTATCTACGTCCGCAGTAAGGGCGAATTCACCCTCGATAACACGGCCCAGAACGTCGTCGGCGGCCGTATTCCCGGACGCAACGTCGCGCTGGAAAACAACGGTCTCTTCCGCCTCATCGGCAATGACGCCGCGGGCACGAGCGAGACCGCCGGCGCGCTGCAGATGCTCCAAGGCGCGGGTCGCATCCTGATGTCGGGCGCCGGCACCAACGTGCTGACGTTCGCGTCGATCTCCTACCCGAATTCCGGCTCGGTGCTGGACCTCTACGGTATCTCCGGCCTCGGCGTCGGCAACCAGGTCCGCTTCACCGCCGTCCCCGTCCACAATAATTACGTCGGTGGGGTCGAAGGCCGCATCGGCATCGCGGGAGACGACTTCGCCGCTTACTCCGCCGCATCGAACGCGAATATCGTGGCTTTCTCCGGCTACTCCGCGGCGACCACGCTCGCCGACGCCGCCTTGGTGTCCACCGCGACCGCCAAGGTCACCTCAGCCTACGCCGCTGATGACCTCACCGCGATGCGTTCGACCCTGAACGCCCTCGCCGTGTCCGACGCGACCGCGCGCGACATCTCGGGACCCGCGTTCTCCACCCTCACGCTCACCTCCGGTAACCTCCTCTTCGGCCGCGCCGCCGGGGTGAGTCCGGTGACCCATACCCTGTCGGTGCCCCGCCTCGAGTTCGGTTCCGTCGCCTCGCCCCAGATCGGTTACCTCCAGGTCATGGACGGCGTGACCGTCGACCTGTCCGGGCAGATTTCCGCGGGCTCCGCCCTCGTCAAGATGGGCGCGGGCACCTTGCTGTTGAACAACCGCCAATACTACAGCGGCTCGACGAATATCACCGGCGGCACCGTCAAACTCGGCCTCAACAACGCCATCTACGGCGCCGGCCAGCAGTATTTCGTGCACGCCAACGGCGGCACGTTCGACCTCAACGGATATAGTCAATTCGTTGGCTATCTCGCCAACGGTGGCCAGATGGACGGTGGCGGCCTCATCACCAGCTCGAACGGTACCGGTTCTGGTACGTTCGTGACGCCCGGAGCAAATGCCGGTTTCCACGGTACGACCACAGGCGCGGGCGTGAATTTCGGACGCGTCGGCGGTTATACGTTCACCATGACCGGCGCGCTCGGCCACGGTGGCG
>CALEEU010000380.1 GCA_937875975.1 uncultured Opitutia bacterium
CGCGTGGTCTCCAATTCTCCGCACGCCGAAGCGGTCTCGGCCTCGCCCGCCTTCGTCGCTCGGATCCCGGCATCTGTATCCGACGAACATGCGATTTTCACGCCGCTCGCCGCCGTCGCCCTCCAAGGGCTTCGACTGCTTGACGCCAAACCCGGCGAGACGGTGGTGGTCATGGGCCTCGGCCTGATCGGCCAGCTTGCCGTCCGCTTGCTCCGTGCCCACGGTGTTGCGGTCGTCGGCATTGACCCTGACGAGGCAAAGCGCGCCGATGCCAAGCAGGCTGGCGCACAGGTCCCAGAACTGGGTACGCCGCTGACCACGCTCCTTCCTTCTGGTGGCGTGGCGGGAGTGCTCATCACGGCGAGCACCGCTTCTGATGAACCGGTCAACCAGGCCGCGCGCCTCTGCCGTCGTCGTGGTCGCGTGGTCCTCGTGGGCGTGACGGGCCTCACGCTCAACCGTGCCGACTTCTATGAGAACGAGGTGACCTTCCAGGTCTCGCGCTCCTACGGCTCCGCCGATGCGGCCGATCCGTCATCCGCTCGCGCCAACTTCGACGAAGTCCTCGCGCTGATGGCGTCGGGCTCGCTCGACGTCGCCCCACTGCTCACCTCGCGTCATCCGTTCACCGAAGCGCCGAAGATCTACGATGACCTGCGTCGCCCGGGTACCTACGGACTGCTCATCGAATACGCTGTCCCTAACGAATCGCTCGCCCGCACATTGACTGGAGCGGACTGGGATAGCCGCACTCCCGGCGGCATCGGTATCATCGGTTGCGGCAACTTCGCCTCTCGTGTCCTTGTGCCGGAGTTGCGTCGCCAAGGCGCATCGCCCTCGGTTTTCGCCTCGGCCAATGGGCTTTCGGCCAAGTTGCTCGCCGGTAACGCGGCCACCTCGACGACGGATTCGTCCGCGTTACTCGATCAGCCGGGCCTCTCGACGGTCTTTATCGCGACGCGACATGATGAGCATGGCGAACTCGTCCGTGCTGCCCTCCGTGCCAGCAAGAAAGTTTGGGTTGAAAAACCGCTTGCGCTCACCGAAGCAGACCTCGACGCAACCATGGCCGTCGCCCGTGCTTCCTCTGGCCTTCTCGCCGTCGGCTTCAATCGCCGCTTCGCCCCGCTCGCCGTACGACTCCGCGCCGCGCTTGCGTCGAAGTCCGGACCCCGGCGCTTCACGATGGATATTAATGCGGGCCGCCTACCTGCCGGCCACTGGACGCTCGACGCGAAGCAGGGTGGGGGACGTATCGTCGGCGAAGCCTGCCACTTCGTAGATCTGCTCCGCTTCCTTTCTGGGTGCACCATCGCCACGGCTCGTGCCTTATCTCGCGATGGCGACGGACAAGACGGGGGCTGCTTCGAACTGAGCTTCGCCAACGGTGATATCGCCGCGCTCAACTACCGCACCGACCTTCCCGCGCATCTGCCCAAGGAGCGCATTGCCGTCGTCGGCGAAGGCTGGTCGGCCGAAATCGATAATTGGAGATCCCTGCGTTCGCAGAACCTTCCCAGCGCTTCCACCTTGCCCACCTGGCTCGGAGGCCCCGCTCGCGGCAAAGGCCACGCCGAAGCGCTC
>CALEEU010000381.1 GCA_937875975.1 uncultured Opitutia bacterium
TCCACGTCCCGACTCCGGCTGGCGAATGGCACTCCGTCGCTGTCCTGTCCAAGGGTGACTACGGTATCACGCCGGGCATTATGTTCGGCTACCCGCTCCGCACCAAGGCCGACGGTTCATGGGAAATCGTCCAGGGTCTCCCGCTCGACGCCTTCTCCAAGGAGAAGATCGCCATCACCGAGAAGGAGCTGCTCGAAGAGCGCGCCACCGCCTCGGAAGCCCTTGGCTTGAAGCTCTGAAGCATTCCTTATGAAGCATCAGGCGGCAAGGGACCTCCCTTGACCGCCTTTTTTGCGTCCTTAGGCTATCGTTATGGAGCGACTCGCCGCCGTCGATTGGTTCACGATTATCGCGGCGATATGCTTCTGGATGGCGCTGGTCTGGACGCAGCATCTGGATCGCGGTTTCCCGCGCTGGCTCAGCTGGTCGGCCTGGCCTTGCTTGGCGCTCTGGATAGCCGCGCAGAATTTTACCGAAGGTCCGGGGCTCGTTCTTGCCTTGGCCGCCGCCCCGGCGTTCCTCTTCGCGCTCTGGCTCTGGGCGTACGGATTTCGCCGCTTCCTTGCCACCGACCTCACGTCGGCTCCGCTTCGCTACTTGGAGATGCTTTCCGCCACTGGTCCGTTGGTGGCCGCGACGGCTTGGATCTGGTCGCGCTATGATCGCACGTTCGCGGGGTTCCCCGATCCCCTCGCGACGCTGACCACCGTGCACTTCGCCATCACCTTCGGCGTCCTGCCTCTGGCGATGGCGGCCAGCGAACGCCCGCTCGCCCGCTGCCGTTGGCGCGACCTGGGACAGTGGCTCTATGTGGTCGGCGCTCCGGCCACCGCGTTGTGCTTCGCCTTACGGACGGACCCGCTTCGTCCTGGAGCCGTCGAAGTCGCCGCCGCCGTGGTGTTCGCCGCGGGCTTCTTGCTCTGGGCCGCGTTCATGCCCGTCAGGCGCGGTCCGTGGCCTTACGTCTGCCTTGTCCCTGGCTTCCTCCTCGGCGTCGGCTACACCGCCGCGCACGCTTTCGGCTGGGACTATCTCACCATCCCGCAGATGGCGGCGGTGCACGGCTCACTCAACCTGCTCGGTGCGCTGCTGCTCGCGGCGCAAGCGCCGGCGTTCGATGACGTCGCCGCGCCGACGCCTGATCTCGATACGCCCGTCGAGGGCGGCGATCGCGCGACGGCGACCTTCGCCGATACGCACCGCGTCGTGGTGGGAGTCTGGTCGCCGGATGCCTTTGCACGGGTGAAGGGAGCCTTGCTGGGTTATCGTTTTTACCCCGAGCAAGTGATGGTCCGTCGGACTCAGTTCGAAGACGAAGGACGTCCGGTACGCATCGGCGACCGCTTGGGCCTTGGATTGTTCGTGACGAACCTACCCGGCCTGCCGCCCCTGATGCTGCCTGCCATCGTCGAGGTCGACGTCGTCGAAGCTGGCGCGGAAAGCGTTACCTTGGGTTATGTCACGACGCGCCGTCATTACGGAAGGGGCGTCTGGCGGGCCGAAGTGAAGCGCGAAGGCGAGGAGCTCGTCCTCACCGTCTCTTACCATGTCCGTCCGAGCCGTTGGTTCGTCTGGTGCGGCCTGCCTGTCTATCGGCGCTTCCAGCTGGCCGCGTTCCGCGCCGGCGCGGACAACTTGCGTCGGCTGGCCGCCTAAGGCGCCGGTAGGCGGACGAGGGTGATGTCGGCCGGGCGGCAGGTGCCGAGGCGGATCTCGCCCGCATTGGCAGCGGTGAAGATGG
>CALEEU010000382.1 GCA_937875975.1 uncultured Opitutia bacterium
CGGAGACGATCGGCGCGGAGAAAGAGGTGCCTTGGGTGATCGTGTAAGAGGGGTTCTGCTCATCGAGCACGTCCACGGAAGTGACCTTAAGGTCCTTGATGCGGACGCCTGTTCCATGATTGTAGGAATTCGTCTTGATCCTGAAACGCAGGTATAAGTCACCGAAATCGTAGTCGGCCAAGTCCGCCTTCAGGCTGCTGCTGGCTCCGCTTTTCGGAAAGACATAGGCCGTCTCCCAATTGAAACCATCAGACGAAGACTCCAACCAGGCAAAATCGTCCGCCAGATTTGATTCTCCCGCAAATGAGACCACCGCACCATACTCGCCTGCCAGGCTGATACGGGGCGAAAGCAGGAAAGTATCGGTGCCGGCCTTGTAGAACTGCGAACCGTCGACACGGTCACGCATCCATCCGTTGTAAAAGCCCCACTGGGCATAGGAAAAGTCAGTCGCGGTGAGGCGGTAGGGCTTCCAGCCTCCGTTCGAAACGGAAAAAACCGGAGCATGTACCGTCTTGCGGGTCACATCCGTGGTCAGGATATTAGTCCCGGGAGCGGCGATATCGACGGAAGTCAGACCATAGTTGGAGAACTCGGCGAGGGCGCCCTTCTGATCGATAGCGGCGACGGAGATGATCGCCGCCGAGCCGTAGCTGCTTGGGTAGTGGGCCGTGACATCGTTATTATCGCCGATGACGTCGGAACCACCATTGCCGGCCGAAGCGACGATCAGGACGTCCTCATCGGCGAGGTCAGCGTAGAACTGCTGTTCAACGGCGCTGAAGGCGCCGCCGCCGAGGCTAAGATTAACAATCTTTGCCCCCTCTCCCACGGAGGCCGCAATCGCCGCAATGATGTCGGAGATATTGGCATACTTGGGCGTGCTCATCTTGCCGAGCGAGCTGAAGACGCGGTGCGAAACAATCTTCGCCGTCGGCGCGATTCCATGGATTCCTTTGCCGTTATCCGCCGTCGCAGCGATCAGTCCTGCCACCATCGTACCGTGGCCTCCGGTATCGATCGGCAGCTTGATGCTCTCAGGGTCAAACCAGTTATAGCCCGTGACGTCATCGATGAGCCCATTGCCGTCGTCATCGATCCCGTTGAGGACCTCGGCCGGCTTCGAATGCAGTGAACCGACCAGGTCGGGATGAAGAAGCGTGATGCCGGAATCGACCACGCCGACCAAGATGCTTTGCTTAGGAGCATAAACGGACTTGGCGCGGACATAGTTGATGTCGACTCCCGACGTGCCGACGACGTCTCCTACGGTCTGGCCCGTATTCTGGAGGTACCACTGCTCCCCGAAGCGTGTGTCCGCAGCTTCGACCTTCGCTCCGAAGTCAGGGCTGGCGGCCGAGACGGAAGGCTCCGTCGACAAGACCTTGCTCAATTGGTCAGGGGGAAGCTGCTGAGCAGTACAATCGTAGAAACTGATCCGGAAAGCGGCCAGGCGCCGCTTGAGCGTCAATGAATACTTGGCTTCGACGGCCGCGACCTGCTCGGGCGTGGCGTCTTTCTTGTAGGTCACGAGGACGACCCCCGGCTGGAAGACATCCGCCGCCATCGCGACGATGTGCAGCAAGCAGAGCAAGGCTCCCAGCAGGAGCTTCTTGAAGGACAGTTTCATGTTAGAGAATTTTAAGGTTTTAATCAGCGCGTCTGGGCGGAAGGAGTGGTAGCGGCGGAATCACGCTTGGGATCGGCAAGATGACCCGCGGCTTCTTGGTCCCATAAGCCGTCCCATTCATAAGGGGCGGCCGGCGAGGGTAGGATCAGTTCGTCGGACCTGAACAGAGACTCGAAGGAACGCGGGGCCAACGGGCTAGGCAACGGGGACGTCCCACGGAACAAGGCGTCCACCGGGGCGTAGTAATTTGCCGACTGCAGGCTCATGCCGCCGCTGCCGGACATCGCGGCGGGCAGCGTCAGGGCGTAAGGCGACGACAGCGAGTAGAGCCAGCCGATGCCTTGGCTGGTGACGTTCGTGATGCCGTAAGTGGCGCCGTAAGACCGGTAATTATAGCCCATCCGGTTGGTCGGATCGATGGCCAGGTTGGTGGACCAGAGGCGCAGGCTGGCACCGGTGGCCATGGAGGCCGAGGCGCCGGTCAGCCGCATCTCGCGGCTGGAGACAGCGTTCAGCGTCGAGAACATGCCCACCGACACGCTGCCGGCGACATCGATGCCGGGCGCTTGGAGAAGACCTGAACCGAACGAACCCAAGGAAGTAGAGCCTCCGATGCGCAACGGGCCGGAGGACGTGATCGTGAAGCCGGAGGCGCTGAGACCTCCGAGGCTCAGGGACGATGACACTTTGAGGCTGGCGTCTCCGGCAGAGGAAAGCGTCGTGGTACCGCGCCAAGCACCGTTCAGGGCGGAAGAAAGCACGACGTTCCCGAGGGAGTTGGCGACCGAGGCGTTGCCGTCCACGGAAATACCGGAACCGACGTACTGGTTGATGTTCCGGTCGGTGAAGCCCGAGCCCTCAATGGCGAGGGTCAAGGAGCCGGCGTCCACGTCCGCAAGGACGATGCCACCGGGAGAGCTGTTCACGTTGGTCACGTCCGTGTCGACGCCACGCACGATCACGGTTACCGAGTCGGCTTCCAAGGAAGTGCCGGATGCCATCGTGAAGTCACCCTGCCCCACCGGGCGATAGGCTCCGAAGATGCCGTCGGAGACCTTGGCGTTGGCACGGGCAAACAGATCGGCGCCGCCGAGGTCGACGCTGGCGTTCAATTTGACGTCACGACCTGCGGTGAGGCGAAGCTCGCCGACAGACCCGGAGGCAGCGGCGATCGGGGCACTGACGACGACGTCATCGCAACCGTAGAAACGGAGCTGCGAGCCGGCGGCGAGCGAAGGCGTGATGCCCGCCAACGTGATGCTGCCGGAGGCGTTGACACGCATGTCCGCGGAAGCGGCGAGGGTGATGTCGTCGCTGAAGGACGCGTTGGTCGAGGAGATGAAGCCGTATCCGGAGGCGCCCAACGAAACCGGGCCGTTCACGTTCACGACGCCGGAGGAACGGACGTCGAAGGAAGCCGCGTTGAGCGTGTCGATCGTCAGCCCGGACGCCGACCTGACCGCGAGGCTACCGGCAGCGGAAAGCGAGGTCGTGCCCGACCAGGCGCCATTACCGACCTCGGCCAAGGAGATGTCGCCGGCTTGATTGCCGAGAATGACGTCGCCGGCGACGGCGATCGAAGAACCGGCGTGCTGGGTGATGGAACGGCCATAAGCTCCGCCAGCCTCGATCGAAACGTTCAGGGAGCCGGAAGTTATGCTGGAGAACAAAGCAACCCCAGAGGCGCTGTTGAGGTTAGTACCATCGGTATCCACTCCGCGAATAATCACGGTGACAGCGTCAGCGGTGAGCGTCGTGCCTGCGGCCATCGTGAAATCTCCGAGACCAGACGGACGATATGAACCAAAGATGCCGTCGGACACCTTGGCGTTGGCTCGCGCAAGCAGGTCGGCGCCTCCGAGGCGAAGGTCTGCGTCGATCTTCAGGTCCCGGCCAGCGGTGAAACGAATTTCACCCAAGGACCCGGCGGCTGCGACCACGGAAGAGCTGACAGTAAGGTCATCACATGCGTAAAGGCGGAGCTTGGCGCCTGCGCCAAGATCGGGAACAAAACCTGCCAAAGTGATACTGTCGTTAGCGTTCACCCGCAGGTCGGCGCCGGCGCCGAGATCGACAAGGCCGCTGAGCGAAACATTGGTTCCGGAAAGCATGCCAAGACCCGCATCTGCGAGCGTGATATCTCCTGAGGCCGTAAGCGCACCGGTGCTTCGCACGTCGAAGGAAGAGGCAACGAGATCATCGAGGACGAGGCTCCCGGAGACTCTCGCCTGGACGTCCCCTACCCCCGCCAGCGTGACGAGGCCGTCCCACGACCCGTTGGACGAATTCGCCAACTGGATTCCACCAGCT
>CALEEU010000383.1 GCA_937875975.1 uncultured Opitutia bacterium
AGCCGCCGTCGCCAAAGCCAAAGCCAACGGCACCCCCTTCGTAACCCCCTGCGCCCCGCGATCCGCTGGCGATGCGCAAACTCAAGGGCGGACCAGCTGGCCTCTTCAACGGCAAGGTGGTCAACCTCGTCCCCTACACCCTGCGCGGCATGCTCTGGTATCAGGGCGAAGGCAACGCCGGCAACCCGGGCCTCTATCACAAGCAGCTCTCCCAACTCGTCACGAGCTGGCGCACGCTCTGGAACGATGAAGTTCCCTTCGCCTGGGTGCAGCTTCCGAACTTCACCTCGCGCGGCGAAGGCTGGCCCCGTGTCCGCGAATCGATGATGAAGACGCTGGAACTCCCGAAGACCGGCATGGCCATCACGATCGACATCGGCGACGCCAAGGACATCCACCCGAAGAACAAGCAGGACGTCGGCAAGCGCCTCTCCTTCTGGGCCCTCGGAACGGTCTACGGCAAGGACGTCGCCGCGATCAGCGGTCCGCTCCCGGCCGGCTCCACGATCGGCGGCGACGCGATCACGGTCTCCTTCAAGCATGCGAACGGCGGACTTAAGTCCATGAACGGCGGCGCCCTCACGGGCTTCCAGATCGCCGGCGAAGACAAGCAGTGGAAGGCCGCTGAGGCGAAGATCGTCGGCGAGACCGTCGTCGTCCGCAGCGCGGAAGTCGCCAAGCCTGCCGCCGTCCGCTATGCCTGGAAGGATTGGCCGGAATACAGCCTCGCCAACGGCGCCGGCCTGCCCGCCTCCCCCTTCCGGACCGACGACTGGCCGGCCGTGACGGCCGCCGCGCCTAAGGGCAAGAAGTAAGCCCTCGGCCTCGGCTTTCCCTAGGGGAAAACAGGGGGTTCGCCTTGCAACCCCCACCCTTTTGGCCTGTCTTAAAAGCCAGCATGAAGACCCCGCTTGCCGTCCTGGCTCTGCTCGTCGGAGCCACGTCCGCTTTCGCCCTCAACAAGGGCAATGCCGGCCCGAAGGACGTCACCCTCAAATTCAACCTGCCCGCCCCGGCGCCCCTCTCACCGGAGGAAGCCGTGAAGTCCTTCCGCCTGCCGCCCGGTTTCCGCATCGAACTCGTCGCCGCCGAACCGATGATCGAGACGCCCGTCGCGATCAGCTTCGACGACCAAGGCCGCATGTTCGTGGTCGAGATGCGGGGCTACATGCGCGACGTCGACGGCACCACGGAGAAAGAACCGATCGGCCGGGTCTCCCTGCTCACCGACACGGACGGCGACGGCCGCATGGACCGCGCGACGGCCTTTGCTGATAATATGGTCATGCCGCGCGGGGTGATGCCGGTCAAAGGCGGCGCGCTCATCGCCGAACCGCCGAACCTCTTCTTCTGCCGTGACCTCGACGGCGACGGCAAGGCCGAGACCCGCTCGATCGTGGCCTCCGACTACGGCACCTTCGGCGGCCAGCCCGAACACATGGCCAACACGCCGACCTGGGCGATGGACAACCGCATCTATTCCGCGGGCTATGGCGTGAGCTTCCGCGCGCAGGGCGACGCGTGGCAGCGCGGGCCCGGTCTCGGTCGCGGCCAGTGGGGCCTCTGCCAGGACGACGCCGGCCGACTGTTCTTCAACTACAACTCCGACCTCCTCCGCGCCGACCTCCTGCCCGCCGCGGCCTTCTCGCGCAATCCGCTCCTGCGCACGGCCTCCTCGGTCAACTTCCAGGTGATGAAGGATCAGGCGGTCTTCCCTTCCCACCCGACGCCCGGCGTCAACCGTGGCTACGACCCGAAGACCCTGCGCGAAGACGGCACCTTGGCCCGCGCGACCTCCACCTGCGGCGCCGTGGTCTACCGGGGCGACGCCTTCCCGGCCGAGTACCGCGGCGACGCGTTCGTCCCCGAACCGTCCTCCAATCTCGTGAAGCGCCTCAAGCTCACGGAGAAGGACGGCGTGATCACCGCCGAGGACGCCCATCCCGGCACGGAGTTCCTGACGTCCACCGACGAGCGCTTCCGCCCGGTGATGATGGCCAACGGACCGGACGGCGCCCTCTACGTCGTGGACATGTATCGCGGCATGCTCCAGCACCCGGGCTTCCTGACGCATTACCTGTTGGCCAACATCAAGGCGCGCAAGCTCGAGACGCCCGTCAACCAAGGACGCATCTGGCGCATCGTGCGCGACGACAAGGCCGCTCCGACCAAGACGACCTTGCCGGCCGGCGCCGCCGACCGCGTCGCCCGCCTCTCCCACCCGAACGGCTGGGTCCGTGACACCGCCCAGCGCCTGCTCGTCGAAAGCGGCGACCCCCTGACCCCCGCCCCTGCCCTGCGCGCCCTGCTCGCCGATGCGACCGCCCCGGCCGTGACGCGCCTGCACGCGCTCTGGACCTTGGACGGCCTCGGCGCCATCACGCCGGCCGACGTGCGCGCCGCCCTCAAGGACGCCGACGCGCAGGTCCGTGCCGCGGCCGTGCGCCTCGCCTCGGCGGAACTCCTTCCCGACCTGCTCGCGGTGAAGGATGACTCCGCCCCGCTCGTGCTCGCCCACCTCGCGATCCGCCTCTCGGCCGTCAACCAGCCGGCCGCGGACCGCACCCTCGCCGAACTCCTCACCCGTCACGGGAAGAACCCCCTCATCCGCGAAGCCGCCCTCTCCGGCGTACGCGGCCGCGAGGTCGCCCTGGCGCAGGCCGTCGCCACGGTGGCCACGCGCGCCAACCTGGCCGAGACCGGTCCGGTGCTCGAAGCCTTGGCCGCGCTCGTCTCGCAGGCCGGCAAAGGCGGCCCGTTCGAACAAATGCTCGCCGTCGCGGTCACGCTCGATGACCGGACCAACCTCCGCGATGCGGTGCTCCGCGGCCTCGACCAGACCATCCGTGACGCGAAGACCAAGAAGACCTCGCCGCTGAAGACCATCTGGCTGGGCTCCGAACCTGCTCCGCTCGCCAAACTACGCGCCTCCGTGAAGTCCTCCGGCGGTCTCACGAACCTGACTTCGCTCTCCTCCCGCCTCGCGTGGATGGGCAAGCCCGGCGCCCCGGCCGCGCCCAAGGTCACGGCCCTCACCAAGGCCGAGCTCGCCCGCTTCGAGAAAGGAAAAGTCGTCTTCACCACGCTCTGCGCCCCCTGCCACCAGCCGCATGGCTACGGCCTCGACGGCCTCGCCCCGCCCCTCGTCGACAGCGACTGGGTGCTCGGCAAGCCCGACGTCACCGCGAAGATCGTCCTCAACGGACTCGGCGGCCCGATCAAGGTCGGCAACCGCACCTGGGATCTCTCCATGCCGCCGATGGGCATGCTCAGCGACGAAGACGTCGCCAGCGTGCTCACCTACATCCGTCGCGAGTGGGAGCATAACGCCTCGCCCGTCGACGCCAAGTTCGTCGCCGGCGTACGCAAGCAGAGCGCCGACCATCCCAATTCCTGGACCGCCGACGAACTCCGCCCGCCGTCCAAGAAGACGGCGCAGGCGAAAGCCGCCAAATGACTCCGGTGCGCGCTTTCCGTTCGCTCCTCGCCCTGCTCGCCCTGTGTGCGTCGGCCGTCGCGGCGCCCAAGCCTAACATCGTCGTCATCCTCGTCGATGACATGGGCTTCTCGGATCTCGGCTGCTATGGCGGCGAAATCCCCACCCCGAACCTCGACGCCCTCGCGAAGAACGGGCTGCGGTTCACCCAGTTCTACAACACCGCGCGGTGCTGCCCGACGCGCGCCGCGCTGCTGACGGGACTCTACCCCCACCAGACCGGGGTCGGCTGGATGACCGACGACCAGAAGCAGCCCGGTTACGAAGGACGCCTCAACGACCGTTGCGTCACCATGGCCGAAGTCCTGCGCCCCGCCGGCTACCTCACTGCGATGACCGGCAAGTGGCACGTCGGCCAGAACCACGGTGTCACCCCGAAATCCCGCGGCTTCGACCGTAGCCTGAACGCCGCTGCCGGCGGTTTCTTCTTCGCCGACAGCCCGCGAGCCGAACTCTTCCTCGACGGCGAGAAACTCGCCAAGGACGACCCCCGCCTGCCCCAAGGCTGGTATTCCACCGACCTTTGGACGACCTTCGGCTTGAAATTCGTCGATGATGCGCTGGCCGCGAAGAAGCCTTTCTACCTTCACCTCTGCCATAACGCCCCGCACTTCCCGCTCCAGGCGCCCAAGGCCGAGATCGACAAATTCCTCGGCCAATACCGTATCGGCTGGGAAGAGGTCCGGGCCCGTCGTTACGCCCGCCAGCTTGAAATGGGGCTGATCGACAAGCAGTGGACCAACGCGCCGAGGCCCTCCGCCATCAAGGCTTGGAAAGACGTTCCCACCGAGGAGCAGAAACGCTTCGACCACCTCATGGCCACTTACGCGGCCGTGATGTCCCGGATGGACAAAGCCGTCGGCGACCTCGTGGACGGGCTCCGGAAGCGCGGCGTGCTCGACGATACCCTCATCCTGTTCATGAGCGACAACGGCGGCAATGCCGAGGGAAGCGCCCGAGGCAGGACCGAAGGCGATCCCAGTGACAGCGCATCTCAGTGGTTCTGCGGCGAGAGCTGGGCCTACGCCCAGAACACCCCCTTCCGACTCTACAAGCACTTCAATCACGAGGGAGGCATCAGCACGCCGCTCATCGCCCACTGGCCGGCAGGCATCGCGGCGAAGAATGAATTCCGCCGCCAGCCGGGGCACGTGATCGACGTGATGGCCACGGTGGTCGACGTCGCCGGCGCCGTCTATCCGCAGGAATTCAACGGCAAGGCGATCCGGCCGATGGAAGGACGCAGCCTCGTGCCGGCCTTCGCCGACAAGCCCATCGCCCGCGAAGCGATCTATTGGGAACACGAGGGCAACGCCGCCGTCCGCCAAGGGGACCTCAAACTCGTCCGCAAAGGACGTAGTGGGCCGTGGGAACTCTACGACCTCAAGGTCGACCGCACCGAACTGCACGACCTCGCCCAGAGTCAGCCCGAGAAGGCCAAGGAACTCGCCGCGCTGTGGCAGGCTTGGGCCGAGCGGGCGCAAGTCCTCCCCGCACCAGGCGCCAAGGGCGGCAAGAAGAAGACGAAGAAGAAATGAGGCGCTTTCTCTGCGCCCTCGTCGCACTCGCGCCGCCCTCCCTCTGGGGCATTCCGGAGATCAAGCTGATGTCACCGACCGACCATCAGGTGGTCCAACGTCATTCGCGAGCCGAAGGCCGGCTCACGATCTCAGGCGTGCGGAAGGACGCTCGCGGCACTCAGCTCGAATTCCGCCTGCTCGACGCGCAAGGTCAAGGCGCATGGCGTCAGCTCGACACGGGCAGCGAGGATGCTTTTAGCGGCATAATCACCGCCCCTTCCGGCGGATGGTATCGCCTCGAGGCCCGCCTGACCCAGGACGGCAAGGCCGTGGCCGAGACCTCGGTCGCGCATGTCGGCATCGGCGAGGTCTTCCTCGTCGCCGGCCAATCCAACTCCGCCAACCACGGCGAAGAGAAGCAGACCGTGAAGTCCGGCCTGGTCGCCTCCTTCGACGGGCAAGCCTGGCAGGTCGCCCACGATCCGCAACGCGGCGCCTCCGGCAAAGGCGGAAGCTTCCTGCCTCCTCTGGGCGACGCCTTGGCCTCGAAGTTCGGCGTGCCCATCGGCTTCATCCCGATCGGCATCGGCGCCACCAGCGTCCGCGAGTGGCTGCCGGCCGGAGTCACCTTCCCTTCCCCGCCGACGATTCTTTCCCGGGTGACGAAACGCCCTGACGGCAGCTGGGAAAGCAACGGCGCCGCCTTCGGCACGCTCGTCTCTCGTCTGAAGCACTTCGGCCCGCGCGGCTTCCGGGCGGTGCTCTGGCATCAGGGCGAAAGCGACGCCAATCAGAAGGATCCGACCCGCACCTTACCCGGCTCGCTCTACCAAGACCACCTCGGTCGCATCATCCGCGACTCCCGCCAGGCCGCCGGCTGGGAGGCGCCATGGTTCGTCGCGCAGGTCAGTTACCATGTGCCCGGCGACGAAGCCTCCGAAGACATCCGCGCCGCCCAAGCCGCGCTCTGGAAAGCCGGCCTCGCGCTCGCCGGCCCGGATAGCGACGCCCTCAAAGGCGACCTCCGCGAACGCGGCGGCAAGGGCGTGCACTTCAGCGGCCCGGGCCTCCGCAGGCATGCCGCCGGCTGGGCCGAAAAGATTACGCCTTGGCTCGGACAACAACTCGGCCAAAAGTAAGCCCATGTTCGGCGGAAAATGCCCCTTCGGCCACAAGCCGTCCGACCCCTTCAAGGACAAGCGGGAGGCGGGACCGGTCGCGCGCTTTGAATTCCAAGGCGAGCAGATCCCGATGATCCTGCGTCACGCCGAAGTCCGCCAAGCGGC
>CALEEU010000384.1 GCA_937875975.1 uncultured Opitutia bacterium
CCTTCATGTGGGCGTGGTGGATCTGCTTACCGAAGGTGCGGATGAACTTCACGTAATCGACGCCCTGGTAGCCGAGGTGGCTGGGGTCGTAGTTGAAGCCAAAGCGCTTGTGGTTGCCGACGGCGTCGAGCGCGCGCTGGGCGGAGGCGATGTCGAAGGCGATCTCGGTCGGGTGCACTTCGAGGCCGAAGTAGACGTCGTTCTTCTCGAAGACCTCGAGGATGGGCTTCCAGCGCTTGGCGAAGTCGTCGTAACCCTTCTGCAGGTAAGCCTGGTTGGTGGGCGGGAAGGCGTAGATCGCGTGCCAGATGGAGGAACCGGTGAACCCGTTGACGACGGTCTTGCCGGAACCCTTCGGCTTGTCGGCCATGTAAGCCTTGCCGGCGTCGAAGAACTTGCGGGCGGCCTGAGCGGTCAGGGCCATCTCGGCGCAAGCACGCTGGCGGACGCCTTCCGGATTGCCGTCGCCCCAGACGTGGGCGGGGAGGATGCACTGGTGGCGCTCGTCGATATTATCGCAGGTGGCCTGGCCGACGAGGTGAGAGGAGATCGCCCAGCAGCCGAGGTCGTGCTGCGCGAGGAGTTTCCAGATGGATTCGACGTAGCCCGGCTCGTTGACGGCGCGGACGACATCGAAGTGGTCGCCCCAACAGGCGAGCTCGACGCCTTCGTAGCCCATGGCTTTGACCTTGGGGAGAAGCTCGGCGATTTTGAGGTCGGCCCACTGGCCGGTGAAGAGGGTAACAGGGCGCTGTGACATGGTGAGTAGGGGTGAGTCCCCAAGTCAGCCAATCGGCCCGCTTTGTTCAAGTGGGCAATGCTCACAGACCCCCAATTTATGCCTTACGCGACAGCGATTGGCCCAGTTCGGCCTCCAGCTTGTCGTAGGCCGCCCGGAGGGCCGGGTTCGGCTGGACGACACCCGGGGCGGGGGCGCAGAAAACGGGCTCCAGATCGGCCATCTTGGCCCCACAAGCCCCCTCGGCGGCACGCAGGGCGGCACCTAGGGCGGCGGAGTCAGACACGGCCAGACGGAGCACCGGGGCGCCGAAGACGTCGGCGAAGATCTTGGCCACGGAAGGGTTCTCGGAGGCCCCACCCGTCAGGAGCAACTGCGTGGTCGGCGTACCGACCCAGCGGCTGTGGAAACGGAGGCTGAGGGCCTGGCCTTCGACGGCGGCGCGCGGCAAGGTGGCCTGAGTGGCAGCGGCGCCGAGGGCGATGCGGCCGGCCGGACGACGCGGCGTGATCTCGGGCTCTTCCATCGGCAGCACGGCGGAGACGGCGGCGGGAGTGGCGTCGACGGCGGCGGAGAAGGCCGGCCAGTCGGCGTGACCGCATTCGCGACGGATAGCTTCACGCGCGAGCGAGCCGTTACGGACGCAGACGAGGCTCATGCTGCCACCCATCGGATTACCGAACGCGTGGCCGAGTCCGGCAGAGTCGGTACGGATACCTTCGATCGCAGCGAAAAGCGTGTCGCTGGTGCCGAGACTGATCACGACCTTGCCGGGCTTCGAGGCCCCCATGCCGACGAGGCTGGAAGGATTATCGCCGGTGCCGATCACCACTTGGCACTTCGGGGAGAAACCGTATCGCGCGATGAAGTAAGCGGAGATGCCTCCGGCCACGGTCGAACCGGGACGGACCGGCGGAAGCTTGGCGGCGAGATCGGGAGCGGTCGCGGCGAGTGCGGTCGGAGCCCAATCACCCTTACGGATATCCATTAGGTTCATGCCCGCGCCATCGCCGGTATCGATCGCAGCATCCTTACCGGCGAGCACCGACGCGAAGAAGGAAGAGACAAGATGGACGCGCTTCGTTTTGGCCCAGGCGGCAGGCTCGAGTTTGGCGAAGCGGCGGATCTGCGGGCCGGTGAAACGTTGCGTGGCGACGGAGCCAGTCAGGTCGCAGACGGCCTGGTCGCCACCGAGGGCGGCGGCAATCTCGGCGCATTCGGCCGTAGTGGATGAATCCATCCAGATCGGTGAAGAGCGACGAGAGAGGACCGGAGAAATCTTGGCAGAGAGCGACGTGGCGCGATTGCCGTCCGAGAGCGCGGCTTCATAGCCGGCGGCGAGGTAAACGCTGCCGTGCTGCTGGCCAGAGACGGAGACCGCGTCGACCTGCGAGAGGTCGGTCAGTTTGGCGAGGCGGTCGAGCGCGAGCTCGAGGCCATCAAGCCAAAGGAGCGGATCGGCGTGCACTTCGCCGCCCTGCCCTCCACGAATGAATCCTTCCGGGTGTCCGCGATCGGGAAAGTCGGCGCCGAACGCCGCGCGGGCGCGGGCGACCGTCGTGCCTTTCGCCGTGTCCAGCACGAGCGCCGTTGCGCTCTGCGTGGACAGGTCAAGACCCAGGACGATCGCCATAGCCTCAGCGGATGTACTCGTTGATCAGGTTCTCGAGCATCTCTTGGCGGCCGGACGCGAGCGTCGGCGCCTTGATGCCCTGGGCGTAGGCGTCGAGCTGGGCGAGGGTGGCCTTGCCGGACTCGACCTTCTTGCCGATGCCGCTGTCCCAGGAGGCGTAGCGGTTCGAGACGAACTTATCCATCTTGCCGTCCTTGATGATCGCGTGGGCGATCTTGAGGCCGCGGGCGAAGGCGTCCATGCCACCGATGTGGGCGTGGAAGAGGTCGACCGGCTCGTGCGATTCGCGACGACGCTTGGCGTCGAAGTTGAGGCCGCCCTTGGTGAAGCCGCCCATCTTGAGGATGCGCAGCATGATGTTCGTCGTGAGGTAGAGATCCGTCGGGAACTGGTCGGTGTCCCAGCCGACGAGCGTATCGCCACGGTTGGCGTCGACCGAGCCAAGGGCATTCGCGCCGATCGAGACTTCCATCTCATGCTCCATCGTATGGCCGGCGAGCGTGGCGTGATTGGTCTCGAGGTTCAGCTTGAAGTGCTTCAGGAGGCCGTATTCACGGAGGAAGTTGAGGCAGGCGGCGGCGTCGGAATCGTACTGGTGGGTCGAGGGTTCGCGCGGCTTAGGCTCGATGAGGAACTGGCCCTTGAAGCCGATCTTCTTCGCGTGGTCGACAGCGAGGTGCAGGAGCGCGGCGAGGTGGTCGAGCTCACGCTTCATGTCGGTGTTGATCAGCGTGGCGTAGCCTTCGCGTCCGCCCCAGAAGACGTAACCTTCGCCGCCGAGGGCCTTGGTGGCCTCGAGCGCATGGCGAACCTGGCTGGCGCCGTAGGCGAACACGTCGGCGTTGGGCGAGGTGCCCGCGCCCTGAGCGTAGCGCGGGTGAGAGAAGAGACAGGCGGTGCCCCAGAGGAGCTTCTTGCCGGTGCCCTTCTGGAAGGCCTTCAGCTCCTTCGTGACGCGGGCGAGGTTCGCATGCGTCTCGGTCAGGGTCTTGCCTTCGGGAGAGATGTCGCGGTCGTGGAAGCAATAGAAGTCGATCTGGCACTTCTGGAGGAACTCAAAGAAGACCGGAATACGACGCAGGGCGTTATCGAGGGAATCGGAGCCATCATCCCAAGGCATGAGGGCGGTGCCGGCGCCGAAAGGATCGGAGAGGCTGTTGCGCATCACGTGCCAGTAGGCCGCGGCGAAGCGCATGTGGTCCTTCATCTTCTTCCCGCCGATTTTCTCGTCCGGGTTGTAGTGCTTGAAGGCGAAAGGGTTCTTGGACTTCGATCCTTCGAACTCGATGACCGGGACATTAGGGAAGTGCGACATGACTTATAGGAGGGAGGGTTCTGACATTGGAGTCCGCCCCCATGCTGCCAAGAAAGGAATGGGGCCGGCCTATGAACAAAACGACAGGCAGGGAGTCCGCCTACAACTGCGCCTTGCGCCTTCGCGGGACCCGCCTAGGTTGGCGACATGGAGGTCGTCCATACCATCCCCGAACTGCGCGCCGCGGTCGCCCGGGCCCGCCAGGCCGGCAAGGCCATCGGGTTCGTGCCCACGATGGGCTGCCTCCACGAAGGCCACCTCAGCCTGATTCGCCGGGCCAAGCAAGAGACCGCCTTCGTCGTCGTCTCGATCTTCGTCAACCCGACCCAGTTCGGCCCCAACGAAGACTTCTCGAAATACCCCCGGACTTTCGCGGAAGATCGCGCTGGCTGCGAAGCCGCGGGCGCCAGCCTGATTTTCGCACCCACCGCGGCGGACTTCTACCCGGCTGGCGCTTCGACCTGGGTGGACGTCGAAGGCGTCTCCGCCGGGCTCTGCGGCGAGTTCCGCCCCGGACATTTCCGCGGCGTGGCGACGGTGGTCGCGATGCTCTTCAACGCTGTCCAGGCGGACGTCGCCGTCTTCGGCCGCAAGGACCTGCAGCAGCTCGCGGTGATCCGCCGCATGGTCCACGACCTGCATTTCCCGGTCCGCATTCTCGCCCACGAGACCGTCCGTGAACCCAACGGCGTCGCGATGAGCTCGCGTAACCGTTACCTCTCGGCGGAACAGCTGACGCAGGCGACGGCTATACCCGCCGCCATGGCCGCGGCCAAAGCACTCGCCCAAGCTGGCGTCACCGACGGCGCGCGCCTGCGGGATGCGGCCCAAGCCGTCCTGTCCGCCCAGCCCGCGCTCAAGCTGCAATACTGCGAGATCGTCGACCTCGAGACGATGGCACCTGTCGCCTCGACGTTCGGACTCCGCTGCGCCATCGCGATAGCCTGCCATCTGGGCGCGACGCGCCTGATCGACAACGCCGACCTCTGATCAGGCCAGACTGAGGTAGACCGCGGCCAGCAGGATCAAGGCCCCGATCAATCGGCGGGTCATGATGCTCTGGCCCACGTGCTTCTCCGAGTTGGAAAACCAATGCCCGACCACCCAGACCAACGCGACGCTCCAAAGGCCGCGGGTGTTGTAGAGAACGTTGGTGACGGTGACCTCGTGGTAGACCGCGATGCAGTAGGCGATACCCATGGCCTGAAAGGTCAGCAGGAGTCCGCCACCAAAAGCCCAGATGACCATCGGGCGGGGCATCTGACTCAATGGTGCGGAAAAGAACGGAATCAGGGCGAACGACAGCGTTCCCACCGTCAAGAACATCACCGGGCCGAAATGGCCGAAACCGAAAGCCGGGACCCAAAGTTGCTGCATCACGTCCGTAGCGGCAAAGGCGATGGAGGCCAAGAAGGCGAAGCCGACGCTGACCAGCAAACGCTCGCGATTCGCACGCCATTCGCCGCCCAACAAGGCTAAGGCCAACGTCGTGAGGAATGTCGCCACCCAAAGTTTCCAGCCGAGTTCCTCACCGCCCGTCAGGAAAACCAACAGCGCGACGAAGACGACCTTAGTACCGAGCACCGGCGTCGCGATGGAGATGTCCCCCCGGCTAATCGCGATAAAGGTAAAGACCTGACCGATGAAGAAGGCCGTGCCCGCCAAGACCGCGTGGGTGATATTGGTCGCCGTGAAGGGGGCGCCTCCGTGCAGCAGCCAGGCCTGGAACAGCACGGCGCCGATGAGGTTCACGATGAACAGGACCCGCCAAGGATGACCTCCATCCATGGCCCGCTTGAGGGCCATCGCGGCGAGAGTGTAGCCCACGGCTGAGCACAGAGGGATGACGATGGAGGCGGG
>CALEEU010000385.1 GCA_937875975.1 uncultured Opitutia bacterium
GCGCTCATCCAGACCTTCCGCGACGGCCTGTTGTCCATCTTCGTTTTCACCGTCGTGCATAATATGCCGATGCTGTTCGCTCTGATCCTGCACCACGTGCCCGGCTTCGCCGCCAAATCTCTCGACCGTCCTGCCGCCGATCCGCTCGCCGGCGAGGAGGAAGAGGAGATTGCGGCGCGGCAGCGCCAGTAAGTGCAAAAGTGCAAACCGGCCTGCGGCCTGTGCAAAGGTGCAAATGTGAGAGGCAAATATCAGGTGACGGGTGACGGCCACCGGGGCATCAGCCCTTCGGGGGTCAGTCGTTCAGCCTTCGGCAGCCGGCTCCGGGTTCCCGCTGCTGTAATGGGTAGGGACGTGATTGCCATCACGTCCGTTCGCTGAGCGACATATAAGTGTCCTCAATTTAGCTAAGACCCGACAATCCGCGCCTACGGTTTCAAACGGATGCGATAGCAATCGCCTCCCTACCTCAAATCCCACCTTTCCACTTTTGCACAGGAGCTCCGCTCCGATTTGCACCTTTGCACTAAATCTCACCCATGATCCGTCACATCGTCTATGAATGCCTTCCCGGTGCTTATGCCGGAGGTGTGCAGAAGATGGTGTTCGAGTTGGCTTCGGCGCAGCGTCGACTGGGTGCCGACGTCGAAATCTGGACGCCGAATGCATTGCGCGCCGGCGCGACGGAGATTTTTGACGAGCTGCCGATTCGCTACTTCACGCCGGATCCGCTTTTCGGGCTGGCGCGGTCCCACCGTCTGGAAGCAGAAATCGCGACCTTGCCCCCAACGGCGGTCTTGCACGCGCACAATACCTTCAACCCCTTGGACCTCCAGGTAGGAGAGGCGGCGCGGCAGGGACAGAAGGTCTTTTACCATCCGCATGGGGCGCTCGACCCGACCCTCTTCTCGGACTGGAGCCTGAAGTCGCTCAAGAAGCGCCTTTATATCCGTAGCTTCAGCCGCCCGAATCTCAATCGGGCCACCGGAGTTTTCGCGCTTACGCCGCTGGAGCGCAATCAGCTCATCAGGCTCGGCGTGACCGCGCCCATCCACGTCGTCCCCAACGGCATCAAGCCCGTCACGGTCGCGACTCCGGAGCAAGGCCTCGCCTTACGTCGTCAGCATGGACTCGACTCCGGAGACCGCGTGATGCTTTTTATCGGACGCATCACCCCCAAGAAGCGTCTCGAGGATATCATCCAGGCGCTAAGCCTGCTCGGTGCCTCCGCTCCGCACCTCTTCATCGCCGGCTCACCGGAGATCGAATCCGCCTACGCCGAGAAGCTGTTCCGCATGGTCCGTGAGTGCGGGTGCGCGGCACGCGTCCACTGGCTCGGCTTTCTCGACGAGTCCGCCAAGTCCGCGGCCTACGAGGCGGCGGATATCTTCGTCCATGCCTCCGAGTCCGAGGGCATGGCGCTCGCCATTCTCGAAGCCATGTCGGCCGGCCTGCCGGTCGTCGCCACGCGCGGTTGCTATATGACTGAAGCGGCGGCCTCGCATGCGTTGGTGCAGTGCGAACAGGGCGCCGCCGCGCTCGCGGCCGCCGTGGCGCCGTTGCTGGCCGATCCCGTTCGTGCCCGTGCCCTAGGCCTCGCCGGCCAAGCCCACGCGCATCAGGTCCATGCTTGGGAAGCCTTAGCCCGCGCGACGATGCGGATTTACTCGGAGGGCGCCGTACGTCGCTGACCATGTGCGGCATCGCCGGATATCTCGGTCGCTTCGAGCCTGCCTTGCTCGGTCGGATGAACCGCGCCCAAGGTCACCGTGGTCCGGATGGTTCTGGCGAATGGCATGACGCGCAGGCGGGGCTGGCGCATGTCCGCCTCGCGATTCTCGATCTTTCCGCGACCGGCGCGCAGCCGATGCCGGACGCCACCGGGCGCGTGGTGCTCAGCTTCAACGGCGAGATCTATAACTATCGCGAGCTTCGTGTCCGTCTTGAGCGTCGCGGCATCAGCTTCCGGGGCGACAGCGACACCGAGGTGCTGGCCAACCTGCTCGCATGCTATGGCACCGACTGTCTCCCTTGGCTGAACGGCATCTTTGCGTTCGCCGCGTGGTATCCGGCCGAACAGAAGCTCCTGCTCGCGCGCGATGCCGCTGGCGTGAAGCCGCTCTATTGGGCGGCAACGCCCGAAGGCCGCGTCTTCGCCTCGGAGCTCAAGTCGCTCAAGGGCATTCCCGGTGTCGACTGGTCGCTCGATCCGGAGGCCATCTCGGCCTACCTCACGCTCCTCTACGCGCCTGGCGAACTCACTCCCGCCAAGGGTATCCGCAAACTCCTGCCGGGGTCGTTCGCCGAATGGCACGCCGATGGCAGTATGCGTACGGCCAGCTTCGTCCCTGCGCACTACTCTCAGGAGATTCAGCCATTCACGGAGAAGGACGCCGTCGAAGCCTGCCGTCATTATCTCGGTCAGGCCGTCCGCCGCCAGCTCGTGTCCGATGTCCCCCTCGGTGGATTCCTTTCGGGCGGCCTCGATTCCTCGGCCATCGCTCATTATGCGGTGAAGTCACTCGGCGCCCCCGAGCGCTATCCCTGCTACACCATCGGCCCGGCGGATTCCGCGAGTCTGCAATCCGAAGGTTTTGCGGACGACTTTCCGTATGCGCAGCGCATGAGCGGTCACCTCGGTACCTCCTTGCATGTGGCCACCTTGGAAAAGAAAGCCATCGAGGATGTCGACTCCTTGGTCTGGACGCTCGATGAGCCGACGCCAGACGCCGCTGCGTTTGCCGCCCAGGCAATCTGCCAGCAAGCCGCCGCGCAAGGCGTGAAGGTGCTTCTTTCTGGGGCTGGCGGCGACGATCTCTTTAGCGGTTATCGCCGGCACTTCGCACTGCGCTCCGAACGCTATTGGGGATGGGCGCCGACTTCGACCCGCGCGCTCTTGCGTCGCGGCTTTGCCACGACGACCGCCGCCGGCCCATTACGCCGTCGCCTCGCCAAGCTCTTCCGTTACGCCGATGCGGCTCCCGCCGAACGCCTCGCCAGTTATTTCCTCTGGATCGGACAGGAATCGCTGTCTCCCGCGCTAAGCCCGATGTTACGCGAGAGCATGGGCACCCATCGTCCAGTGGACTTGCTCTTGCGCTCGCTCGATGGACTGCCGTCCGGTGTTAGCCGGCTCAACCAGATGTTGCACCTAGATCGTGCACACTTCCTCGCGGACCATAATCTCAACTACACCGACAAGATGGCCATGGCCCACGGGGTGGAGGTCCGCGTGCCGTTCCTCGACCCTGATCTCGTGTCCTTCTCCGAGCGCCTACCGGATGCGCTCAAGATTCGCGGAGCCGAATCCAAGTTCGTCCTGCGTCAATCCATGCGCGGCGTGCTGCCCGATGAAATCATCACCCGACCTAAGTCGGGCTTCGGCCTGCCGTTGCGACAGCTTATCCATGGGGCCTACGGCAAACGCCTCCGTGAACTTGCCGACTCCGGTCGCCTGGACGCCACGGGGCTTTTTAGCGGCTCCGGCGCGATCGCGTTGCTTGAAGCCGACAAGCGCGGCGAAATCGATGCTGCTTATCCGCTGCTCGGTATTCTTTGCCTTGAGTCATGGGTCAGGCAGTTTGCTGGCAGGTAGTTGACCCGTTGATCAGTTGGCCGGTTGACAAGGAATGCAATGGGTAGGGGCGCGACTGCGTCGCGTCCGTTCGCCCAGCAACTTAGATGACTGTTCGACTTAGCTAAGATCCGACGACTCCCCGTCTTCGGTCTCAAACGGAGGCGATGGCAATCGCCCCCCTACCTCAAAGACACGGCCGACCAAGGATGGTCAGCCCTACCAAGCCCCAGCCCACCCTAGCCCTGTATCTGCCTCTCACTTTTGCACTTTTGCACAGGAGCTCCGCTCCGATTTGCACGTTTGCACTGCCTCTCTCTTCGTATCCCTCCGGTCCTCCGGCCCTCCAGTCCTCCAATCCAATGCACTCCTCTCTCTCCAATCTCCGCCTCGCCGGCGTCGCCGTGACGACGGGTTCGGTCGTGCGCGATTTCATCGCAGATGGTCTGGCTGCGGGCGCTGACCGCGCTGCGCTGGAGCGGACGGCGAAGACGATCGGCCTTCGTGAGCGTCGCGTCGCCACCCCGGGTATCACTGCACTCGATCTCTGCACCGACGCCACCACGCGCCTACTCTCGGAGATGGGCTTGGATGCCACGTCCATCGATGCCGTCATCTTCGTCACCCAGACCCCGGACCATGCGCAGCCGAATAATGCCTCGCTTCTGCACGGGCGTCTCGGCCTGAGCAAGTCGGCTCCCGCTTATGATCTTTCCATGGGCTGCTCCGGCTGGGTCACCGGCCTGCACCAGGCTGCCTTGCTCTGTGCGCATGGTGGCGCCGCCCGCGTTCTGCTCTGTGCCGGGGATACGCTCAGCCGACTGACGAATCCGGGAGATCGTTCGACCGATCCGCTGTTTGGCGATGCCGGATCGGCTACCATCGTGGAAAAAACCGGACGTTCCTCTCCGCTGCACTTCGTCCTCGGGGCCGATGGCACGGGTGCTGAAGCCATCATCGTGAAGCAGGGCGGGGCGCGTCAGCCCACCGGTACGCTCGATGAGCACACGGACACCGAGGGCAATCGTACCCACGCGGGAAATCTCGTCATGAATGGCGCCGATGTCTTTAGCTTCACCCTGCGCGAGGTACCTGGGGCGATTGAATCTGTCATGCGTCACGCCGGCTATGTCCCAGCCACGACCGACGCCCTTGTCCTGCATCAGGCTAATCGGTTTATTTTATCCACGCTCGCGAAGAAGACCGGCTTCACCGAAGCCCAGACGCCTATGTCGGTCGTCGAACATTTCGGCAACCAGAGCTCCGCTTCGATTCCCTGCGCGCTGATCCATTGCCTCACTGAACGCCTCGAAGCCGGTCCGCTCAAGGTCGTCGGCTGCGGTTTTGGCGTCGGCCTTTCCTGGGGTGCTTTCGCCGGCGAAATTGGCCCGCTGACCGTTGCTCCCATACTGCCTCTCCCCCGATGACCCGCTCCGAACAGCTTGCCGGCCTCCGGGCTGACGTCGATGCGCTTGCGCAAGCCGACGAAGCTACCGTCCT
>CALEEU010000386.1 GCA_937875975.1 uncultured Opitutia bacterium
TCGACCGCGATGGTGATCTTGCCGTCGACTTCGGCGGTTCCTTCGGAGGTCACCTTATCGGTTTCGTAGGAAAAGAGGGGTTGGCCCTTGCGGACAGCGTCACCGCTTTTGACCAGCCAGGCGGCCAGGAGGCCCCCGGTGATGGATTCGCCCATGGGAGGGATTTTGACTTCGACGGCCATGAAAATTAGTTAGGTTTAACCTTGGAACCCATTCCTGCCTGTTTCAACGGGGAAATGACCCTTTAAACGACCTAGGATGGGCGTTTAGGGGGTAGAAGGAGAGGTTCCTGAGTCGAGAAAACCCGCTACTGTCGGCTATTAGGCGGTAAAGGCCTGCTTCACCATGTCCGCCTGTTCGATCCTGTGGACCGCAAGTGAACCGACCGCCGGTGAGGCCGCCGCATCGCGACCCGCATAAGCGGGGCGGATGCCGAGGGTGGACTCAATGTGATCCGCCACGAAGGACCAGCCGCCCATGTTCTTAGGTTCATCCTGGACCCACACGACCTTCTTGGGCGAGCCCAGTGAGGCATGGACCTTGGCGAGCGTTTCGCCGTCGAAGGGGTAGAACTGTTCGAGTCGCACGATGCTCGTCGCCGTGTCCTTGCGGGCGGCGCGTTCGGCGTCGAGTTCGTAGAAGACCTTGCCGGAGCAAAGGATAAGACGTTCCGTCTTCGCGGCGGGCGTGGCGTCGGCGAGCACCGATTGGAAGCGCCCCTTGGTGAGGTCGTTCAGCGTGCTGACGCATCCCTTATGGCGGAGTAAGCTCTTCGGCGTCATGACCACGAGCGGCTTGCGATGTTCGGACTTCACCTGACGTCGCAGCGCGTGGAAAAGTTGGGCCGGGGTCGAAGGCTGGATGACCTGTAGGTTATTTTCGGCGCAGAGCTGCAGGAAGCGTTCGAGGCGAGCGGAGGAGTGCTCGGGTCCCTGGCCTTCGTAGCCGTGGGGGAGGAGCATGACGAGTCCGCTGGTCTGTCCCCATTTCGACTCCGCAGACGCGATGAACTGGTCGATCATGATCTGCGCGCCGTTGGCGAAGTCGCCGAACTGGGCTTCCCAAATCACGAGCGAGTCAGGAGCTTCGAGTGAGTAGCCGTAGTCGAAGCCGAGCACGGCGTATTCAGAGAGCGACGAGTTAACGAGTTCGACTTCGGCGCCGGCGATGGAGCCGAGCGGGCAGTATTCGGCGTCGTTCGAAGGGTCGTGGAGTACGGCGTGGCGGTGCGAGAAGGTGCCGCGTTCGCAGTCCTGGCCGGAGATGCGGACCGGGTAGCCTTCGGCGAGCAGTGAGGCGAAGGCGAGGCCTTCACCGAGGCTCCAGTCGAAGTTGAGGCCGGACTTGTAAGCCTCGGCCTTAGTGTCGAGCAAGCGCTTGATCTTAGGGTTCGGGGAAAAGTCGGGAGGCATCTGCCAGAGCACCGGCGCGACCTTATCGAGAAGTTCCTGCGGGGCGGAGGTGTCGATGTTATGTTCGTAAGGGGAGCGGAACGGACGCACGCCGACGGGATTCTTTTTACGTTCCTCCATTTCAACGGCGAGGGCGGCCTGAGCTCGTTCCTGCGCGGCGTTGAGCATGATGTCGAACTCGTTGCGTAGCGCGATGAGTTCGCCGTCCGGAGCCGAGCCGGATTCAGTGAGACGTGAAGCGTAGAGCTCAGCGACGGAGGAGTGGAGCGAGATTTCGCGATAGAGTACCGGCTGGGTGAAGGCAGGTTCGTCGGTCTCGTTGTGGCCGTAGCGGCGATAACAGACGATATCGACGACTGCATCGGCTCCGAACTTCTGGCGATACTCCAGGGCGATTTCGGTCGCAAGGACAACGGCATCCGGGTCGTCGCCGTTGGCGTGAAGGATGGGAGATTCGGTGAACTTAGCGATCTCGGTGCAATGACGGCCAGTGCGGCACTCGTCAGGGTTGGTGGTGAAGCCAACCTGATTATTGGTGACGATGTGCAGCGTGCCACCGACCTGATAGCCTTTAAGTTCGGATAGGTTGAGCGTCTCCATGACGACGCCTTGGCCGGCGAAAGCAGAGTCGCCGTGCAGGAGGATGGGCAGGGCTT
>CALEEU010000387.1 GCA_937875975.1 uncultured Opitutia bacterium
AAGCACCCTGCAGGTATTCAGGCCAAGCCTGTCGCTTGAGGAGGATGTTCGCGATACCGAGATTATCGACGCGGCCAGCAATCAAGCGGCGACCGACAATCCAAGTGAGCGGATTAGCACGGTACACGACCGCGCCAGGAATGCCGGCGAGCGCGACAGTCAGGGACATGGTGCCGGAACTCACCAACGCGGCACAACCGGCGGCCGGGCCTTCGGAGACGGGACGCAGATCGATGCCCTTAGCCTGGTCACCGTATTCAGCCAGCAGGCGATAAAGCTCCGCATGCACTTCGCCGCCGGTGTGTAATACGAGTGCGCGGCGCTTAGGGTGGTCCTTGCGAAAGAGCGCGAACGCCTCGACGAGCGCCGGGAAGATCTTCCTCACGGGCTTCGGACGGCTGCCCGGCAGCAGCAGCACCGGGCCTTCGGGGTCATACTTCAAGCCAGGCTGATGGTCGGACTCAGCAAAGGGATGGCCCACGAATCGAGCATCCAACTTAGTGTCGGCGTATACCGCCGGCTCGAACGGGAAGATGGTGCCGACGCCGTCCAGGTCACGCGCCATGGTGAAGCGACGCTTGGGCTTCCAAGCCCACAGCTGCGGGCTGACGTATTGGATGACGGCCGTCTCGCCGAAGCCAGCACGCGACAGGCCGGCTTTGCGCAGTTCGTTAGCGAGGCGGAGATTGAGGCCCGGGTAATCGACCAGCACGACGACCTTGGGCTTCCACTGAGTGGTCCAAGCGACGATGCGCGAGAAGAGCTTCCGGTAGAACGGATAAGCCGAAAGGATCTCCACGATACCCACGGCGGAGAACGTGGTCATATCCATCAGCAGCTGGGCGCCAGCGGTGCGCAACTGCGGCCCGCCGAACGCGACGATACGCAGACCCGGGCGAGCCTTCAGTAATTCCGCGACGACCTTGGCGGCGTGCTGGTCACCGGAATGCTCCCCGGCCACCACGAGCACGTCGACCTCGCCCGCTCGGGGCCGGTCGAAGTGCGCCGGGATGGACGGGAACGCGCTCATTTGCGCGCCATGCCAGCGCGGATCTGTTCGGTGATTTTGATGGCGACTTCCAAGGCAGTGCGCCCGAGCTCGCCGCTGACCTTCGGGCTCTTGCGATCGCGGACGCACGCGGTGAATGAAGCGAGTTCGATAGCGAGGGGTTCACCCTTCTCGATCGGTATCTCTTCCTTGGCGAAGCCACCTTCGGCGGTCGGGTCGACGCGTACAGTGTGGCCCTTCTGGCCCATGAAATCGATGGAGAGGTAGCCACCGGTCTGGAAGACGCGGATCTCGCGGTTCTTCTTTAACGAAACACGGCTGGAGCTCAGGTTGGCGACGCAGCCGTTCTTGAAGGCGATGCGGGCGTTGGCGATGTCCTCGGTCTTGGTGACGACCGATACGCCGACGGCGTCGATGCGCTCGACCGGGGAGTTGGCCAGCTGCAGGACGATACCGATGTCGTGAATCATCAGGTCAAGGACGACACCGACCTCGGTGCCGCGCGGGGTGAAGGGCGCGAGGCGCTCGGCGGTGATATAGCGGGCGTCGGTGACGGCCTTCTCGAGGTAGGACATCACGGGGTTGTAGTGCTCGATATGACCCACCTGGACGATGCGATCGGCCTTGGCGGCGGCGTCCAGAATCTGGGAGGCCTCTTCGAGCGTGACGCAGATAGGCTTCTCAATCAGGAGGTGCACACCCTTAGCGAGGAGCGGGAGGGCCACGGCGGCGTGGTGATTCGTCGGGACCACGACGCTGACGGCGTCGCAGCCGGCGGCCATCTCGTCGAGCGTGGCGAACCGATGGCAGTTGTGCTTGGCGCAGATTTCCGCCGCCCGGGCGTCGTTCGGCTCGAAGATCCCGGCAAGTTCGGCGCCGGGCAGGGTCGAGTAGATGCGGGCGTGGTGCTGGCCGAGCGAACCCGTGCCGGCCACCCCGCAGCGGATGCGCGTAGCGGTCATGACCCCCAGACTCCCTCGGGCGACGGCTTCCTTCAATCCGAAAACCCGACTCGCCTTAGGCGGCCCGCCTAGCGGCGCCACGACACACGTGCCACCGTCAACCTCTAAAAGACATCGCCAGCGGACTACCTTGTTGCCGTAGCCCTCTCGTTGTCGGTAGAAAATGCTCATGACGCACGAAGCGGAGCTGGCGACCTTGGAGCGCCTCCTCGACGACCCCTCCCCGGTCGTCCGCCTCGCCGTACTTAGTAAGATCAAGGCCGCTGGACTCCCCGGTGTTCTCTGGCTCGAAACGCTCACGAAAGACGAAGCCCTCGCAGAACACGCGCGCACGCTACTCGCCGACCTGCGGACCCCGGAAGCCGCAGCTCACTCTTTCCTCGCCCATATCCGCGACCCGCACTGCGACTTGGAAGAAGCCTGCCTCCTGCTCGAACGCGCTACTAATCCGTCGCTGGCCGACGACGCTTACTCCGCCGAACTCGACCGCCTCGCTGCCCGCACCCGCGAACTCGTCGCCGAACCCCTCGACATCCGCGCGAAGTGCCGACTGCTTTGCCGCGTGATCTTCGGCGAGGAAGGCTACCGCGGCGCCCAGGAAAGCTTCGCCGTGCCGTCCTCTTCCCTGCTCTCGCAGGTCATCCACAGCCGCCGCGGCATCCCGATCTCGCTGTGCTTGATCTTCCTGCTCGTCGCGCGCCGCCTCGGCCTGCCCGTCGAGCCCGTCGGACTGCCCGGCCGCTTCATGGTCGGCATCTTCCGTGGGCGCGAACCGCTCTACCTCGACTGCTACG
>CALEEU010000388.1 GCA_937875975.1 uncultured Opitutia bacterium
GGAGTTTTCGGGGAGGTTCATGGAGGGGGAGGTTTTAGCGGTAAGCGGTTAGCGGTTGGCGGTAGGGGAAAGCGAGAACACGTGGGCCGGAGGACCCGAGGGCATGAGGAAACGATGCCTTGGTCGTATCGAGTTAGGGTTAGGAAATGATGGGGAGGGGCTTGAGGGTCTTCCAACCGCCGCGGGTGAAGTCGGGATAGGCGACGGGGATGCTGCCGTCACGCACGGAACGGTCGGAGAGGTCGAGCAAGGCGGACCAGGAAGCGGCGTCGTAGACGGTCATGTCCGGGGTGATGCCTTGGCGGATGCAGTCGAGGAAGCGATAGTTCATGACATGATCCATGCCGCCGTGGCCGCCGACCTTCTTGGCTTCGACCATCAGCTTCTTCAGCAGCGGGTGCATGTTCGCGGTCATGAACTTCCTCAGCTTCTCGCCTTCGTAAGACCAAGAGTGGCTGTTCCGTTTTTCCTTCGGGTCGAGCAGCGGGCTGGCGTTATCGGCGTCGACCGCCAGCCGGTTCGGATAGCCCGCGAAGGTCGCCAGCGAGCCGCTGAGGAGGTTGATGCGCGAATAGGGGCGCGGGCTGGTGTTGTCGTGCTGGACGACGATGGTCCGTCCGAGCTCGGTCTTCACGATCGTCGTGCTCATGTCGCCATTGACGAACTTCTCGTCGCGCGAACGGTCGCGGTCCGGCTTCAGGCGTTCGCGGAGCTGGGTGAGTCCGAACTCCGGCGACGAGACCGAGACGGCGTATTTGAAAGCATCGCCGCGACCAATACCCATGTACTGGGAAATCGTGCCGAGGCCGTGGGTGGGGTAGAGGTTGCCCTGGAGGAGCGTCGAATAGCGGCGGCGCCAATCGCGGCCGGCGTCGAGGAAGCTCGCTCCGGGCCTGCCGCGCTGGTCATGGATGTAGGCGCATTCGCCGTGCTTAAGGTCGCCGAAGAAGCCTTGGCGCTGCAGGTTCAGGACGAAGAGTTCCTCTTCGCCGTAGCAGCAGTTCTCGAGGATCGGGCAGTGGCGCTGGTGTTTTTCGGAGGCATCGACGATATCCCAGCACTCGTCGACCGTCAGGCCGCAGTTCACTTCGAGGAAAGCGTGCTTGCCGAGCTCCATGGCGCGGATGGCCATCGGCTTGTGCCATTCCCAAGGTGTGGCGACGTAGACGACGTCGATGTCATCCCGGGCGACCATTTTTTCCCAGGCGTTCTCGTCGCCGCTGTAGATGGCAGGCATCTTGCCGGTCTTTTTGCGGACCACTTCCGCCTGCGCCTTGGCTCGTTCGTCGAGGATGTCGCAGACTGCGACGACTTCCACGAAAGGCGTGGCGACGCAGGAGGCGACGTGGGCGCGGCCGCGATTGAGGCCGATGATGCCGACGCGGATTTCTTCCTGCGGCTTCGTCGTCAGGTCCCAGGCGGGCTTGTTGCCGGCGGGACGTGGACGTGGCGTGCCCATGTCGGCGGCGGCACGGTGCTGCAGCTGCGCCGGATCCGGCTTAGCCTCGGCCGACGCCGCTAGGCCTAGGCCCGCGAGGGCGCTCAACTTCAGGAAGTCGCGACGGTGCGTATGGTCAGGGTGGCTCATGGGGCGTGAGCGGGGGTGACTCCAAGACAGCAAAGCCTCGGAGCGGTGGCAACCGATTTGCCCGTGCGGACCCGTCCAATCACCAGCTAATGAAGCCTTGCGCCGCTTTAATCCCGAAGACCGCCAGATTACGCACGGTATGGGCCATAAAACAAGGTAGCAGCGAACGGTCCGGGTTCAGCGGATTGAAGCGCACGACGTAGAGCCAGAGCGACGTGATGAAGGCGAACACGGCGTTCACTTTGCCTTCGGCGGTGCTGAGGTCGAAGTTGTGGATCAGCGCGAAGACCAGCGAGCCGATGATCATCAGCGCGAGCAGCTTGCGGCCGAATAGCTCGCCCGGCGCGACGAAGCCGCGGAAAAGCATTTCCTCGACGATGGAAGCGCCGAGGAGTTGGAAGATGAA
>CALEEU010000389.1 GCA_937875975.1 uncultured Opitutia bacterium
GTGCAAAGGTGCAAATCGGAGCGGAGCTCCTGTGCAAAAGTGAGAGGCACGACTCCTGGATGTCAGGACTAGGCTTCATTTGACTACCCCTACCCCTGCCCCTACCCCTACCCCATGTCTCGACTTCTTTTAACTATCATCGCTCTGCTGTGCTTCTTCCCGACGTCTTACGCTCAAGGGAAGCCGCAGAAGATCCTCTTCGTCGGCAACAGTCTTACCAGCCATGGGCCCAAGGCCGATATCGACTGGCACGGCAACTGGGGCATGGCCGCGACGTCACTGGACAAGGATTACGTCCATGTCGTGACGAAGGCCCTCGCCGCCAAGCAAGGCACGACGCCGGTCATCATGGTCAAGAATGTCGCCGACTTCGAACGCAACCACGTCGGGTATGATATCGCCGGCAAGTACTCGGATGCCGCCGCCTTCAAAGCCGATCTCGTCATCCTGTGTATCGGTGAGAACGTCGCCCCGCTGAAGACACCGGAAGCCCAGGCTATGTATCAGGAACAAGTCACCGCACTGCTGAAGACCTTAAAGTCTAACCCCAAGGCCGCCGTCATCGTGCGCAGTAGCTTCTGGCCAAGCGAAGCCAAGGACAGCGCGATGCGAAGGGCCTGTGAAGCCGTCGGCGGCACGTTCGTCGACATCAGCGCCCTTTCCAAGGATGAGAAGAACTACGCCCGCTCCGAACGTCCTTATAAGCATGCCGGCGTGGCTAATCATCCGGGTGACCGCGGGATGGCCGCGATTGCCGAGGAGATAGTGAAAGTGGTGAAGTGAGGCGTGGTCATAGGGCCACGCGGGGTTCTGCTGGCATGGTGAACGGCTGCGAAGCAGAGGCATCAAGCGACAACTCTACAGGTGACGGGCGGAGGTAGGGGCGCGACGGCGTTGCGAAACTGCTTCGCAGCAGACCCACAGCACCCATGCCAGCACGCGACTGCAAGTCGCGTAGGCACAAAAAAGCCCCCGAGGTCGGGGGCTGATTCGTGAGGCCGAGACGGCTTACTTGCCGCCGCAGCAACCGCCGGACTGGCCGTCCTTGTTGCAGCAACCGCAAGTGCCGAGGCACTCACCGGAACCACAACAGGCGAGGCAACAGAAACCCTTGCGACCAACCCAGGCGAGGAAGAGCACGGCGACCGCCAGGATGATGGCAACCGGGTCGTAGACCTGCTTGATTAGCACGCACACAAGCACGATGTTGAAGGTGATGGCACCGATCAAGGCGACACCCCAGCCACGCGAGCAAGCGCGAAGCAACAACAGGCCACCGATCACCTCAAGGGCCTTGATGATGGCCAAGTAAGAAGTGCCAGTCATGGCGGTGAAGTAAGCCTGGGTCAGGGCCCCTGCTTCCGGAGACGACGGTGCCGAAGGAGCCGGCAACACTGACTTGATCGCCGGGACGAAGAAGCTCAGACCGAAGATAATGAAGGCTACCCCAAGAAGGATAGCGACGATGTTGGCAGTTTTTTTCATAGCAAAGGCAGGCTAGCCTAATTGACCGGGGTTGAAAGGGCTAACTTCAGAGGGCCTTGTGGGAGCCATCACAGAGCGCGCCCTTCTTAGAATGCTTACAGGCGCAGAAGTAGACCGTGCCGTTGGTTTCAGCCTTATAAGGTACCGGCGTGAAGGCGGAACCCTTGTGGGCGCCATCACAGAAAGGCTGGTTCTTGCTGTGACCGCACGAGCACCAGTAGTAGGTCTTACCGGCTTCGACGAGAACGGGAATGGGAGACTTCTGAGGGATGTGGGGGGAGGACATGGCGTGAGAGTATAGAGTTTGGAGTATCGAGTATAGGGGAAAGCAGGATGGATCAGGCGAGGTCGAAGAGGAGGGCTTCGACAGGGCCGGCGGACTTGAAGGCGAAGGTGCCGGCTTCCTCAGATTTGACCGCATCGCCGGGGGCGAGTTTCACGCCGCCAATTTCGACCTCGCCGCCGATTAACTGGAACCACAGCCCCCTGCCCGCTCGCAGCTCATGGGAAACCGTACCGGCGGACTTGGTCTTCACGCGATAGACATCCGCGTCCTGGCTGATGTGCGCCGAGCCCTCGCGACCGTCGTTCGAGATGATGAGCACCTTGGGCGACCCGAGCTTTTCCGCTGTGGGGGTCCATTCCGCGTAACGCGGCTTGAGATTGGGGCGGTCCGGCATGATCCAGACCTGGATGAGATGGAGACGCTCGGTCTTCGAGGGATTGACCTCGCTGTGCTTGACGCCGCTGCCCGCGCTCATGACCTGGATTTGCCCCGGCTTGAGCTGCGCATGATTACCCATACTATCCTTGTGCTCGATGGCACCTTCGAGGACGTACGTGAAGATTTCCATATCCTTATGGCCATGCGCCGGGAAGCCCATGCCGGGAGCCACGAGGTCTTGGTTGATGACCCGCAGCGACCGGAAGGCCATGTGGGCCGGGTCGTAATAGTCGGCAAAACTGAAGCTATGGCGGGCCACCAGCCAGCCGTGATCGGCGAAGCCGCGCTCGCCCGAACGTCGTACCGTAAGGTTCATATCCCAGCAAGTTGGGCCGAAAAACGCCGAAGTCCATCACCCCTCGATTTTTCCCGACGGATTTAGTTTGAAAACACCCCCTCCGATTGGTCTATGCTAATGTCTCGTGTCGGGCAGTGGCTCAATCTGGTAGAGCGCTGCTTTCGGGTAGCAGAGGCTGAGAGTTCAAATCTCTCCTGCCCGACCAATTTAAAGACCCCGGGGATGTTGCGACGTCCCCGGGGTTGTCTGCATGGAGATCCGGGCCTTGTCTGGATGGCCTTAGGAAGCGGATTCAGATAAGCCTAAGACTGTAAAATACAGCCGCTTGAGGTTGAAACCCCTGGGCATTAGGTCTCTTTTGTAAGCCATACGGCGGAACTCCCCTGCTCCGCCGCCTGTCCTATCCCCATGCC
>CALEEU010000390.1 GCA_937875975.1 uncultured Opitutia bacterium
ACGGGCCTGAGCTACATGATGATGGAGACGGTGGTCTACGCCCGCGAGTTCCTCTACGTGAAGGAGCTCTACGACAACGGCGAACTGGGCCGCCTGCAGTTCCTCCAGGCCTCGCACCAACAGGACATGGAAGGCTGGCCCGGCTACTGGCCCGGCCTCCCGCCGATGTACTACGCCACGCACTGCGTCGGCCCGATGCTCGCCCTCACCCGCGCCGACGCGGAATATGTCTCGTGCTTCGGCTCCGGCCGCATCGCCGAGGACATGATTCCGATCTACAACTCGCCCTTCGCGGTCGAGACGGCCCATATCAAGTTCCATAAGTCCGACGTCTCGGCGCGCATCATCCGCTCGCTCTTCGACACGGCCCGCCAGTATCGCGAATCGATCGATGTCTACGGCTCGAAGAAGTCTTTCGAGTGGCCGCTCATCGAAGGCGAAGAGCCGGTGCTCCACACGGCGAAGAAGGCCGAGCCAGAGATCCCGCAGAAGGTCAAGGTGCCCGACTTCGCCCATCGCCTCCCGAAGGAGATCCAGCACTTCACGACCAAGGGCGTCTACGGCGAAGGCGAAGACCACCTGTCCTTCACGCAAGGCGGCGGCCACGGCGGCTCCCACCCCCACCTCGCCAACGAGTTCATCCAGGCGCTGCTCGCCAAGCGTGAGCCGTTCCCGAACGCACGTCAGTCCGCCAACTGGACCTGCACTGGTATTCTCGCGCACGAGTCCGCGATGGCCGGCGGCGAGATTCGCAAACTCCCCGCGTTCACGTTGCCTGCGTAACGAGTTGACCCGTTGAACGGTTGATCCGTTGGCCAGAAACCAAAGAGGTAGGGACAGCACGACGTGCTGTCCTTTTTTGTGCCTTTAGGTAGGGACGTGATTGCCATCACGTCCGTTCGCGGACGAACGCACGAAGTGGTCGAGCCTAACTAAGGCCCGACGACTTACGAACCGCCGTCGAACGGATGCGATGTCATCGCATCCCTACCTATAATCCCCGCCACCTGCCACCCGGGGCCGCCACCCGCCACCTGAAACGGATGTATCCACCTTTGCACTTTTGCACAGGCCGAAGGCCGCTTTGCACTTTTGCATGACCTACCCCTACCCCTACCCCTACCCCTTATTTGCTGTAGAGCTGATCCTTCGCATTCCCGCCGGAGACGAGATAGGCGAGGAGATCGGCGACTTCCTGAGCGTTAAGCGAATTGATCAGGCCGGCGGGCATGGGGCTATTGGCGTCACGATCGATGCTTAGGATGTCGGAGCGGTTCACGGAAATCTGCACCGACGGGTCGAAGGCACTGACCGAGAGCTGCAGCTTGTCACCTTCTTCGTTGAGGATGCGGCCGATGGTCTTACCGCCGTCGACGCGTCCGATGACGGAGTTGGCGTATTGGTCGGAGACGATGGCGTTGGGCTGGACGATGCTCATGAGCACGTCGGCCGGAGCGGAACGGGCGCCGAGGCCGGCGAGATCCGGACCCTGCGCGCCGCCGTTGTCGCCGAGGCGGTGGCACTGCGAGCAGAGCGCGGCGGCGAACATCTTCTGGCCGTTGGCGAAGTCGAACGACTTCTTGGCCTTGGCGTCGTCCCAGGCCTTGAGGGCTTCGGCGTGCGTCCAGAGACGGCCCGGGCCGGAAGCGGTCGGGAGCGGTTCAACCTTCACGACCGGCGCGATCGGCTCAAAGCCCGCGCGGTCGGCTTCTGGCATGGCTGCCAGGGTCTCCTTGCGGATATTACGGACAAAGCCCTTCAGCGAGTTACCACCCTGGGCGAGAGCGAGCTCATCAAGGAAGCCGAAGAACTGCTTCCGCAGCTCCGGCGTCCAGCCGACGGTGGCGCGACTGAGGTAGACGGCGAGTCCGATGCGCGTCGACGAAGGCGTGACGGCCATCGCGGCGGCGGCGGCCTTGGCGTAACCCGGATGGCGGGCGAGGATCTCCGGATCGGCGACGACGGCCGGGCTGGGCTGGGCGATCTTCATGGCCTGCAGGATGCGGCCGGGCGCGCTCGCTTCACCGAGGTAGATGGCGAGCTGCGCGAGCTGGCGGTCGAGGGCGTTGTCGCCGGAAGGGATGCGCGTGGCGCTCTCCTTGCCGAGGCGGGCGATGGTGGCGGCGTCCGGCTTGCCGTGACGCGAGAACGCGACCTGGAAGACGCGCTGACGGTCCTGCTGCTGGCGGAGATCCTTGGTCTTCGCGGCCGCGTCGGCGGCGGCGACGATCGCGGCGAGGTCCTGCGGACCACCACTGCGGGCGAGGGCCAAGGCGGCGTTGAGCGCGAGGTCGAGGTTGGCGTCGGACTTCACGCGGGCGCGCCAGGCGTCGACCGGCTGGTGCTCGACGGCGATACGGGCGGCGAAGCGCACCCAGAGATCCGGGTGACCCATGTTCGGCCAGGCCTTGGCGAGCGCCGCGGCGGAAGGAGCGACGTCGCGGAGGGCTTCGAGTTCACGACGTAGCTTCTGTTCGGGCGTGGCGTCGAACCAGGCGACCGGCGCGGTGGACTCCGTGCCTTGGTAGGTGATGCGATAGAGCGCGGACTGACCGCCACGGCCGCCGATGGTCACGTACATATGTCCGTCCTGCGGGCGAATCACGGCGTCGGTGACCGAGAACGGCTTGCCGGCGGCGAAGACTTCCTTGCGGGCCTTCCAGCCGCCGCCTTCCGGCGTGAGGTGGATCGCGTAGAGCGTGGCGAAGGTCCAGTCACAGGCGAAGAACGCGCGCTGATAGGCCGCCGGGAACTTGGCGCCGGTGCCCATGGTGGTGCCGGTCGGGCTGCCTGGGCCGATGTCGACGAGAGCCGGCTGCATGTCGAGCGTGGGGAAAGCGTTGTTGCCGGCACCGGAGCGCCAGCCGAGCTCGCCGCCCGGGGTGCAGAGGTAGATGCGGGTCGGGCGATACCAAGGCGCGCCCATGTCCCATTCCATATCGGAGTCGTAGGTGAAGATATCGCCGTCCGGAGCGACGGAGCAGTCGTACGGGTTGCGGAAGCTAGCGGTCACGCGGACCCAATCCTTGCCATCCTTGTCCATGCGCGCGATCCAACCGCCGACGGCCTTGATGCCGGAGGCATGGCCGTTGGCGTCTTCGTATTTCTTCAGGAGGTCGTCCTCGTCGTAACGCTTCACCGGCGCGCCGGCCTTCTCGTCGTCGGGCAGCTTGGTATGGTTGCCACCCACCACGAGGATCGAGCCGTCGCGGTCGAGGACGAGCTGGTGCGGGCCGTGTTCGCCCGAGCCCTTGAGCGCGCGGATCAGCGTCTGTTCGGCGTAGGAGCCGTCGCCCTTGGTGTCGCGCAGGCGCCAGATGTCGCCCTTACCCTTCTCGCTCGTGCAGGCGTAAAGCGCCCCGTGGGCGAAGAGCAGGCCGTGGCAGCCGAAGAACTTCGTGTCGATCTTGGTGACGACGGGCTTGTTGGGATCCTTCAGCGAGACGCGCCAGAGCATGCCGCCTTGGTCACCGGCGACGAGGTCGCCTTCCGGCGAGACGGCGAGCGAGACCCAGGTGCCCTGTTCCGCCTTGGGCACGAGATGCAGGAGCTCGGCCTTGAAGCCGGGCTGCAGGATGAGTTCCTCGGGAGCGGCCACGGAAGTGGACGGCGTGCGCTTACCGCTCTTGGCGACCGCGGCCTGACGATCGAAAGGCTTACCCCAAGGCTGTTCGCCATACTTCTTAACGAAAGTCGCGGCGGCCCAGGAGGCGTCATCGAAGCCGGCGTTTTCCCAGCCCTTGCCCGGCTTGGCGAGGGACGTCTTCCAGTTCGTGCCGGATTCAGCGAGGACGGCCTTGCCCGCGCTGAGACGGAAGGACAACGCGGCGATGCCGCCGTCGTTACGAGCGAGCACGGCGATCGTGTTCACGCCGGCCTTGAGGTCGCCGCCGACCTCGGCGTTGAAAGCCTCCGCCCAATCGTCGGAGCCGCCGAGCGCCTTGCCGTTGAGCCAGACGACGCAGTGATTGTCCGCAGCGGCCTGCAGCAGCGCCTTGGCCGGGACTTCCTTCAATTCGAAGGAGGTGCGGAACCAGACTTCTTGTTTCGCGATGTTGTTCTTCGCGCCCCAGATCCAGGAAGTCTCCGCCGAGGCGACGACGGAACAGAGGCAAAGGACGGACAGACAGAGCAGGCGGAGGGGCATGTGGAGATGCGGGGTTGTCAGCAGAGATAGATGACAAACCGGCGGTGGCAAGCGTCCGGGGCGGCCAAACGGCCCCTTCCCAAGCCTTTACCACTCATTTACGTCTTGCCCGCCCGCCATCCAGGGACTTCCTCAACAGTCCTGGATAGGAGGGGTGGCAGAGTGGTCGATTGCGTCTGATTCGAAATCAGATGAACCGCAAGGTTCCGGGGGTTCGAATCCCTTCCCCTCCGCCAGGTTACTTTGATTAATCTTTATGAAGCACCGTGAAATCAGCCCCGTGAAATTCCTTCGGTTCCTCTGCCTCTTGGGATTCCTACTGGCCGCCGCGGCGAGCGCCTTGGTCGCCGCCGATGACGCCCGGCAGAAGATTGCCGAATATCAAAGCAAGGGCTACAACGTCCTCTTCATCGCCGTCGACGACATGAACGACTGGGTGGGCTGCATGGGAGGCAATCCGCAGGCCATCACCCCGCACATGGACAAGCTGGCTAAGGAAAAAGGGGTCGTCCTGAACAAGGCGTATTGTCCCTCCACGGTCTGCTGCCCGAGCCGTTCGGCCATCCTGACCGGCAAGCAGCCGGCTTCGACTGGCGTCTACGGCAATCGGCAGAACCTGAAGAACGCCCCGAAGGCGAAGGACGTCGTGACGCTGCCGGAATACTTTGCGAAGCACGGCTATCACACCCTCTCCACAGGGAAAATCTTCCATAAGCACCCGACCGCGAAAGGAATGGACGAAGGACAGTGGGCGTTCAAAGAGTTCGTGGACGCCGGCGGCAACAACGGCGGCATGCTCTGGTCAGAATCTCCCGCCACCCCGAAGGAAGCGGGAGCCGAAAAAGCCACGAAGGAAAAAGGGGAAGAATTCCGCTGGGGGGCCGTCACCGCTCCCGTCGAACAGACCAAAGACTATGTCTCCAGCAAATGGGCCGCCGATCAACTCAAGCGCGACTTCGACGGTAAGCCATTTTTCTTGGCCCTGGGTATCTCCAAGCCTCACTTGCCCTGGGAAGTCCCGCAGCAGTTTTTCGACCTCTATCCCTTGGATAAATTCAAGACCGTCGAAATCTTCCGCGACGACCTGAAGGACATTACCAACAAGGCAGGGAAGGAACTGTTCTCGCCCGATCCGCGCTTCCTGGCCGCCGACAAGGCGAACCTGCACAAACAGGCCCAGCGCGCCTACCTCGCGAACATCAGTTACGCCGACCACTGCCTCGGCGTCGTCTTCGACGCCCTGGCCAAGAGCAAATACGCCGACAATACCATCATCATGGTCTGGGGCGACCACGGCTGGCACCTCGGCGAGAAACTCAAGTACGGTAAGACCGACCTCTGGGAAGAGTCAGACCGGGTTCCCTTCATCGTGAGCGTGCCAGGCGTGACCAAGCCGGGACTGAAGAGCGAAGCGGTGGTTAACCTGCTCGATATGTACCCGACCCTGATCGAGCTGTGTGGGCTTCCCGCCAACCCCGAGAACGAGGGGCGCAGTTTCGCTCCGGTGCTGAAGGATCCAACCCTAGCCTGGAACCACCCCACCCTGACCACTTACAACAACGGGAACCATTCCGTCACGGACGG
>CALEEU010000391.1 GCA_937875975.1 uncultured Opitutia bacterium
CCCGTTATCAGGCTCGCCGTCTGCTCTTTAATCGTCCGACCGAGAAGGTCGCCGCTGCCGCGGATGCCTTTATCGCGAAGGACCGCTCGGAGTCTCAATATCTCGAAGCCATGGGCGTACTGCAGTCGCACGGTCTCGTTCGCACGGCATTACTGGACCAACTTCAGTCTTCGGCTGATTTCCGCATCCGTGCCTATGCCGCCCGCGCTGTTGGAGAGTGGTCGGCCCAGTTGCCCGATACTCAGGTACGCTTGGCCAAAGCCGTCGCCGATAAGCAGCCTCGCGTCCGACTGGAGGCCGTCGTGGCCCTCAGTCATGTTGGTGGTCAGACTTCGCTGCGCACCGCCTTGGGAGCGGTCGAGCAGCCCTCAGATAAGTTCCTCGACTATGCCCTGAAGCAGACCGTAAGGCACTTGGCTTCGACCGCCGGTAAGCTGGCTGCCGAACTGTCCGCCCCGCAGGCCGCCTATTTCAAGAAGATCGCCAGCACCGGGTCGTCCGTCGTCTCGCCCGGACAAGCCATCTACGAGGCCCTCTGTCTTAATTGCCACCAAGCCGCAGGTCAGGGGCTCACTGGCGTCTATCCGCCGTTGGCCAAGAGCGACTGGGTCGCCGGCGACGTCCAGACCTTGATCAAGATCACCATGCATGGCTTAGCCGGCCCCACCAAGGTTCAGGGCAAGGACTACGGCCTCGTGCCGATGCCACCCATGGGCTTGGACGATCAGCAGCTCGCCGATGTCCTGACCTACGTCCGGAACGCTTTCGGCAACAAGGCGCCGGCTGTGAAGGTCGAGGAAGTCAAAGCTGTGCGTGATGCGACGAAGGGCCGGGCTGCTCCGTGGACGGCGGCGGAGTTAGGGAAGTGAGTGAGGAGTAGGTCACGAACGTAGTCGTGCCTCTACCTTCCGGCCACCATCCGGCGGCCGGCTAAACGTTCGCCGAATGGTGAACGTAGGTAGGGGCGGGGCTACGCCACGCCCTTCTCTGGTGTTTTTATCTGGGCCCTAGTGAGGATTCACCTGTCTTGCCGCATAAGTAGCCAGGTCATCTTTGTCATGTATGCCATACAAGGAGCGTAAGGGTCTGCCACACGACAGGCCGACTTGGGTTTCAGCTGAGGACCCAATATTTTTAACTTTATGCGGTAGTCCTCGCGGGGTTAATCAATTCGCGAACTCCGATGGATGGAGCGCTATCCACGTAGCCTCAGCCGAACTAGAATCTTTAGGGCGCTGGCGTCCGCTTTTGATCCTAGCGATGCCTGACCATCTCCATCTAATCGTATTGATACCTAGGATGCATGGTATCGAATCCGTCATGACAGATTTCAAGAGAAGTGTCTCCTTGAAGCGACCCATCGATTGGCAGAGGGATGGATTCGACCATAGATTGCGAAACCGCGCTCAGCTGAGGTCGAAGTGGAACTATGTGCTCATGAATCCAGCCCGCGCTGGATTATGTAAGACGACCGAAGAGTGGCCATATTTCTGGTCTCCGGGGAGGGCACGAACGTAGTCGTGCCCCTACCTTGCGCCACCATGCGGCGGCGAGGGATTCAGGACCTCTGTTTCCTCGTCAGCGACTGCACCCAGGCGACGCCGGCGAGGGTGACCGCGCCGCCGATCAGGGTCAGGACCGAGGGTTGTTCGCCGAGGATCATCCAGCCGAAGAGGACCGAGAAGACCGGGATGGCGTAGACCGCGCTCATCACGGTCGTGATCGGCAGGGTGACGAGTACCCAGGACCAGATGGTGTAACAAAGCGCGGCGGGGACCATGCCGAGGAACACGATATGGACCCAGCCCAGCCAGGAGAGGCCTGAGGCCGTGCCGACCAGGTCTTCGGAGAAGGGTAGCAACCCCAGAGTACCCAGCCAGATGGCCCAGGTGGTCACGTCGACCGCCGCGTAACGTTGCGTGAGGGCCTTGCTAATCAGCGTCTGGATGGCGGCGCAGAAAGCCGCGCCAAGAATCAGCATCGAACCTAAGTTAAAGGTGAGACCTGTTTCGGAGCCGGCGGCGGTGAGCACGACTCCGGTCATCGAGAGTCCGATGCCGAGCCATGCAAGTAGGCCGACCTTTTCGCGACCGGTGATCACGCCGAGGAGGATGACCAGGACCGGGATGCAGGAGATCAGCATCGAACCGGTGCCGGCGTTGACGGTCCGTTCCCCGTAGTTGATGCCAAGGTTGTAGAGGCAGAAGCCGAACAGCCCAAGGGATGCGACCGTCGGCCAGTCGGAGCGAGCGGGCAGGGGGCGGCCGCGATAGATCCAGATCGGCAGCATGACGGCAGAGGCGATGAGGTAACGCATCGCGCCCAGCTGACCGGCGCCGACTTCGGGCAGGACCGCCCGGACGTTGACCCAGGACATACCCCAGGCCACGACGTTAAAGAACATCGCGAAGGTGGCCCAGCGACGAAGAGAAGAACTCTCGTTCACGAACGGCAGCCGATCAGCTCGATCAGCTTATAGGCGCAGGCCTGGGCGAACTCCTTGTCGTTGATCGCGAGGTCGAACTCCTGCACCGGAACCGTGGCATCAGACTTGAGCGCCGTAAAGAGGGCCTCATCGGCGGCCGTGTCATGGAAAGGCTGACCGACCGCGCTGATGACCGAGATCGCCTTGCGCGGGATCATGATGGCCGTGCCAGCCGCATAGGCGTTGGCCTTCTTGGCCACGATGGCGCCGAGCTGACGGCATTCGTCCGCGGTCGTACGCATGAGCGTGATCTGCGGATTATGGATGTAGAAGTTACGCCCGGCGAACTTGGCCGGCACCGAGGCCTTCTCGCCAAAATTTACCATGTCGAGGCAGCCGGGGGCGACGACCACGGGGATGTTCACCTTGGCGGCGGCGTCCATGCGCTCGGGCCCGGCGTTAAGATTGCCGCCCACGAGCTCGTCGGCCCATTCGGTCGTGGTGACATCAAGCACGCCTGAGACGATGCCGCTCTCGATGACGGATTCCATGATGCGCCCACCCGTGCCGGTGGCGGCGAAGACCAGGACTTCGTAACCAGCGGCTTCGAGGACTTTCTTCGCTTCCGTGACGCAGGTAGTCGTGTTGCCGAACTGGCTGGCGACGATGAGGGGCTTGGCGGCGCCGACTTCAGGAGTGACGCCGACCATGCCGCAGATCGCACCGGCAGCGCGGGTGAAGATGACACGGGAGAGGCGGTTGAGGCCGGCGACGTCGGCGATGCTCGGCATCATCGTGATGTCCTTGGTGCCGAGGTAAGGGGCGACGTTGCCGGCTGCCAGGGTCGAGACCATCAGCTTCGGGAAACCGAGGGGCAGGGCGCGCATGGCGGCCGTGCCGATGGCCGTACCGCCACCTCCGCCGAGGGAGATGATGCCATCGATACGACCTTCCGCTGCGAGCTTGGCCACGCAGGCCGGGGCCGCCTTGGTCATGGCCACCACGCACTCGCCG
>CALEEU010000392.1 GCA_937875975.1 uncultured Opitutia bacterium
GAATCCATCAGCCTCGAGACCAAGCGCGACTTCCATCGCCTCGTCGTCTTCGCCACCTTCAAGGACGCCACTACTCGCGACGTCACCGCCTTCGCCGACCTCAAGGTCGCTGACGAGAAGGTCGCCAAGTTCGACGGCTACTCCGTCCATGCCGTGACCGAAGCCGGCAAGACCGAAGTCGTCGCCGCACTCGGCGGACTCACCGCCCGTATCCCCGTCGCGGTCAAGGACGGTCAGAAAGATCGCGCGGTCTCGTTCCGTCAGGACGTCATGCCGGTCTTCCTGCGCGCCACCTGTAATAGCGGCGGCTGCCACGGTGCCGCCCGCGGTAAGGATGGCTTCCGCCTCTCGCTTTTCGGCATGGATCCGGATGGTGACTACATCCGCCTCACCCGTGAGATGATTGGCCGCCGTATCAACCTCGCCATCCCCGAGGAAAGCACGATGGTCGAGAAGGCCGTCGGTACCGTGCCGCACTCCGGCAACAAGCTCTACGAGGCCGATTCCCAGTACAACAAGACCATCCTCGAGTGGATCTCTAACGGCGCCAAGGACGATGCCCCGGGCATCGCTAAGGTCACCGGCATCGAGGTCTTCCCGAAGCAGATTGTCCTCGAAGGCAAGGCCGCTACGCAGCAGATCACCGTTCGGGCGACCTATTCTGACGGTACCGACCGTGATGTGACCAATCTCGCGCTCTTCATGTCGAACAACGACCCCGTTGCCTCCATCGGCAAGGACGGCCTCGTGAAGTCCGGTGATCGTGGCGCGGCCTTCATGCTCGCGCGGTTCGACGTCTTTAGTGTCACCGCCCAGGCGATCGTCATCCCGAAGGGCCTCGTCTACGAGCGTCCGAAGGTGGCCGAAGTGAACTACGTCGACAAGGCCGTCAACGAGCGCCTCCACCGCCTGCGTATCGTGCCCTCGGGTATCTGCACCGACGAGGAGTTCGTCCGACGCGTCTACATCGACGTCGTGGGACTCTACCCCAAGCCAGCCGAACTCCAGGCCTTCATCGCGGACAAGCATCCCGACAAACGTAAGCTACTCGTCGAGACGCTCCTGCAGCGCAAGGAGTTCACTGAGCTCTGGGTGATGAAGTGGGCCGAACTGCTCCAGATCCGTTCCGGCATCGCCGGGAACAATAACGTCCCGCCGTTTTACAAGAACGCGCTGCTTTACTACAACTGGATGGCCGATGAGATCGGCAAGAATCGCCCGATCAACGAGATTGTCGTCGAACTGCTTTCGGCCAACGGCGGTACGGTGTCCGTCCCCGCGGTGAACTACTACCAGAGCGAACTCAATCGCCTCAAGCTGTCCGAGAACGTCGCCCAGGTCTTCATGGGCATGCGGCTCCAGTGCGCCCAGTGTCATAACCATCCGTTCGACCGCTGGACGATGAACGATTACTACGGTTTCAACGCCTTCTTCGCCCAGATCGGCCGTAAGGCCACCGATGACCCGCAGGAGGTCATCGTCTTCAATAGCAAGGGCGGCGAGTCCCAGCACTTCCTGACCAAGAAGAATGTGAAGCCGAAGTTCCTCGGCGGCGAGGAGCCTGAGCTCAAGCCCGGCGATGATCGTCGTCGCGTGATGGCCGAGTGGCTCGCCTCTCCGCGTAATCCCTACTTCGCGCGTAATATTGCCAACATCGTTTGGGCCCACTTCCTCGGGGTTGGCGTCGTGGATCCGGTCGACGACGTCCGCGTCTCGAACCCGCCTTCCAATACGGAACTCATGGATGAGTTGGCCGCCCACCTCACGGAGTACAAGTACGACGTCCGTAAGCTCGTCCGTGATATCACCGCTTCGGCTGCCTACCAGCGCAGCTCGAAGACCAATGAGACGAACGCCAACGATAAGTTGAACTTCGCCCGTGCTCAGGTCCGGCGCGTCCGCGCCGAGGTGCTCCTCGACGCCATCTCCCAGATCACCGAGACCCCGAACAAGTTCCAGGGACTCCCGCTCGGCGCCCGCGCGGTCCAGATCGCTGATGGGGCCGTCTCGAACTACTTCCTCGAGACTTTCGGCCGCTCGAAGCGCGAGTCCGTCGCCTCGACTGAGGTGAAGACCGATCCAAACTTGTCCCAGGCGCTGCACCTGATGAACGGTGACGCCGTCAACGACCGCATCCGCCGCGGCCAGGTGGTCGAGAAGATGGTCACGGCCGGCAAGAAGGATGACGAAATCATCACCGAACTCTTCCTCCGTGTCTTCGGACGAATGCCCGCTGCGGTCGAAGCGAAGTCCATCAGCGCCGCCATTGCGGCCGATCCCAATAATCGTCGACTGGTGCTCGAAGACGCCTTCTGGGCGCTGATGAACTCGAAGGAATTCTACTTCAACCACTGATTGTCCCATTCACATGTCTGCCGCCTTCCCTCATTTTCGTTGGCTGACCCGTCGTTGCCTTATCTTGGCGGCGGGGTTGGT